>CAJQLJ010000033.1 GCA_905479135.1 uncultured Campylobacterales bacterium
AATTAAATGTTCCTTTAGAGCATACATGGTCTTGTTATAAAGAAAGTGATTTAGCATGTGGTGTTTGTGATTCATGTAGACTTAGATTAAATGGATTTTCTCTTGCAGGTATTAAAGATCCAATTCCTTATAAAGTACAATAATGCACTGGAAAATATCAAAAGAATTTGATTTTTGTTATGGTCATAGAGTTTGGTCACAAACTTTAAATCCTGAGTTTTCACTAGATTCTTGTTTAAAATGCAGACATTTACATGGACATCAAGGAAAAATATTAGTTTATTTAGAAGCAAATGAGTTAAAAGATGGAATGGTAACAGATTTTAAACATTTAAATTGGTTTAAAGCTTTCATAGATGATGTACTAGACCATAAATTTATTCTAGATATTAATGATCCCTTATTTGAAACTATAATACCTAATGTTTTAAAAAGTGAATTAATAGATTTTGAAGAAGGTTATTCAATTATTGATTTAAATAAATTTAAAAATGAAGCAATACACTTAAAAGAACTTTATGAAAGTTATGTAATTGTAGATTTCATTCCTACTAGTGAAAATTTATCTGCATGGTTTTTAAAAATTGTTCAAAAGAAAATGAATAAATTAAATGTAAAAGTTTCTCATATAGAATTTTTAGAAACACCAAAAAGTAAAAGTACTTTTTATGCTTGAAATAAATGAAATATTTGGACCAACTATTCAAGGTGAAGGTAAACTAGTTGGAAGTCCATCTATTTTTATTAGGTTTGGAAAATGTAACTTTAACTGTGTAGGATTTAATGTTGAATATGAAACACCAAGCGGAATTAAGAAATGTGGATGTGATTCATTTTATGCAGTAGACAAAGAGTTTAAAAGTTCATGGACAAATTATAAATCTTATGAAGAAATAGTGAAAGAAGTTGATGATTTGACAAAAAAATCTTCAAGTTTATATAAAATGGACATAGTAATAACTGGTGGTGAACCATTATTATATTGGAATAAAGAAGAATTTCAAAAACTATTAAAACATTATATAGATAATGGACATCAAGTCACTATTGAAACAAATGCATCTTTGAATCTTAATTTTGAAGAAAATTATCAAAAAAAAATAATTTTTTCAATGAGTGTAAAACTTAGTAATTCTCTAGAATCTTTGAAAAAAAGAGTGAATTATGAAACATTAAATAAGATCTTAACAAATACTACAAGTTCATATTTAAAGTTTGTAATAGATACAAAATTATTAAATGAAGCTAAAAATGAGATAGAAACAATCCTTGCACATATTCCAAAAGTTGAAGTATATTTAATGCCATTAGGTGATACAGCAGAAAGTATAAATGACAATTGTGAAGAAGTAATCCAAATGGCAATTGAATATGGATATAAATATTGTGATAGATTACATATAAGGGTTTGGGATAATAAAAGGGGTGTGTAGATATAATACCTAATTAAGTAAGAATAATCTTACAACAATCAAATTTTAATAAAGGATAAAAATGAATTTTACAGGTTCAAACGTATTAGTAACAGGTGCAAGTAGAGGTATAGGTGCACAAATTGCTAAAACATTAGCATCATATGGATTAAAGGTATGGATTAATTACAGAAGTGGTGCAGATGCTGCAGAAGAAATTCAAAAAGAGATTGAAGCCTCTGGTGGAAAAGCTGCAATAATTAAAGCTGATGTTACAAATGAAGAAGAGTTTGTAGCCGCTGTTAAAACTATTGTAGATGCTGATGGTGAATTATCTTATTTAGTTAATAATGCTGGAATTACAAAAGATAAACTAGCTCTAAGAATGTCTATTGAAGATTTTAATGATGTTATCTCTGCAAATTTAACATCAACTTTTATTGGATGTAAAGCTTCATTAAAATTCATGGGAAAGAAAAAATTTGGTTCTATTGTAAATATTTCTTCAATTGTAGGAGAAATGGGAAATCCAGGTCAAACAAATTATGCTGCATCAAAAGGTGGAGTAAATGCTATGACTAAAGCTTTTGCTAAAGAAGCAGCTGCACGAGGTATTAGATACAATGCAGTAACTCCTGGATTTATTCAAACAGATATGACACATGAACTAAAAGATGAAGTTAAAGCTGAATACGAGAAGAATATCCCTTTATCAAGATTTGGACAGCCAAGTGAAATTGCAGATGCAGTAGCTTTTCTTTTAAGTGATCATTCTTCTTATATTACAGGTGAAATATTAAAAGTTAATGGTGGTTTATACGTATAATAAAATTTACGTATTTTAAAAAGATTATAGTTTAAAAGACTTTTTAAAATCTTTTTTGCTATAATGCTTTACAATTTTATAAAAGGATTTAAATATGGCATTATTAGAAGATGTAATAGAAGTTGTAGTTGAGCAATTAGATTGTGATGCGGCAGAAGTAAAAGAAGATTCAAAGTTTATTGAAGATTTAGGTGCAGACTCACTTGACGTTGTTGAATTAGTTATGGCTTTAGAAGAAAAGTTTGATATCGAAATTCCTGATGAAGATGCAGAAGGTATTTTAACAGTATCAGATGCTTTAAAATACATCGAAAATAACGCGTAATTTTAACGCTACTAAAGATAAAAGACTAAATTAATAGACTTTTATCTTTGAATTTTAATTATTGAATTTTTAACATAAAAGATTCAATAATTTGAATAAACAAATAACTAGACGGAGTATATTTCATGAAAAGAGTAGTAATAACAGGATTAGGAACTATAAATTCAGTAGGACATAATGTTGAAGATTCATTTAAAGCTGTAGTTGACGGTGTTTGTGGAATTGATACGATTACATTATTTGATATTGCTGAATTTCCTGTAAAGATTGCAGGAGAAGTTAAAGATTTCGACCCATCAACTGTTATGGACAAAAAAGAAGTGAAAAAAGCTGATAGATTCATTCAATTAGGTATCAAAGCTGCTCACGAAGCTATGATGGACTGTGGACTAGCTGGTGAAGATGGAAAAGTTGACCCAAGTATTGCAGATAGATTTGGAATTATTTCAGCATCAGGAATTGGTGGATTATCAACTATTGAAAAAAATTCAGTTGTATGTACAAATCGAGGACCAAAAAGAATTTCTCCATTCTTTATTCCATCATCTTTAGTAAACATGTTAAGCGGATTTATATCAATTGCACATAGATTAAGAGGTCCGTCATTATCTCACGTAACAGCATGTGCAGCTTCAACTCATGCTTTGAATGATGCAGTTAAAACAATAGCAACAAATGGTGCTGATAGAATATTAGTAGTAGGTGCAGAAAGTGCTATATGTGGTGCAGGAATGGGTGGTTTTGCATCTATGAAAGCACTTTCTAGCAGAAACGACGATCCTAAAACTGCATCAAGACCATTTGATACAGACAGAGATGGTTTTGTAATGGGTGAAGGAGCAGGTGCTTTAGTTGTTGAAACTTTAGAATCAGCACTAGAAAGAAATGCAAAAATTTATTGTGAAATTATTGGATTTGGTGAATCAGGTGATGCTAATCATATTACTGCACCAGTTATGGATGGTCCATTAAGAGCAATGAATGCGGCACTTGAAATGGCAAAAGCCAATACAGGTGAAGATATCAAAATTGATTATATAAATTCTCATGGAACATCAACACCTGTAGGAGATGCAAATGAATCTAAAGCAATTGAAACTGCATTTAATGGTGTAGAAAATTGTCCTCCAGTTACTTCAACAAAAGGACAAATTGGTCACTGTTTAGGAGCTGCAGGTGCTATTGAAGCAATTTTTGCAATCAAAGCACTAAATGAAGGAATTATACCTCCTACAATAAATATTGAAAATCAAGATCCTGAATGTAAATTAGATTATGTACCAGGTACAGCTAGAAAAGTGAACTTAACTACAGTAATGAGTAATAACTTTGGATTTGGTGGAACTAATGGTTCTGTAATTTTCAAAAAATTCGAATCATAAAATAAAACATAATTAAATTAAAAAAGAGTTAGATAAATCTAACTCTTTTTTTTTACTACAAAGGAGAAAACTTGGCAACTTATTTAGAATTTGAAGATAAAATTAAAAAGATAGAAGAAGATATCATAGTTGCAAGAACTAAAGCAGATGAACATGCTGTAGAAATCTTAGAAAAAAAGCTTGAAAAAGAAGTTGAAAAAACTTTTAAAAATTTAAGTGATTATCAAAAACTTCAATTAGCAAGACACCCAGATCGTCCTTATGCTATGGATTATATCAATGGGCTATTAACAGATGCTCATGAAATTCATGGTGATAGACATTATGTAGATGATAAAGCAATTGTTTGTTACATGGGATATATTGGTGAACAAAAAGTAATGGTTATTGGAGAACAAAAAGGTAGAGGTACTAAAGATAAATTGTATCGAAACTTTGGTATGCCACAACCTGAGGGTTATAGAAAAGCATTAAGAGCTGCTAAGATGGCAGAAAAATTTCAAATCCCTATTCTTATGTTAGTTGATACTCCAGGTGCATATCCTGGATTAGGAGCAGAAGAAAGAAACCAATCTGAAGCAATTGCTAAAAACTTATATGAATTTGCAGATTTAACTACACCAACTGTATCAGTTGTAATTGGTGAAGGTGGTTCAGGTGGAGCACTTGCTATTTCAGTAGCAGATAAGTTAGCAATGATGAGATATTCAGTTTATGCAGTAATTTCCCCTGAAGGTTGTTCTGCAATTTTGTGGAATGATCCTACAAAAGTTGAAACAGCAGCAAATGCATTAAAAATCACATCTGACAATCTAAAAGAATTAAATTTAGTTGATGATGTTATTAATGAGCCTTTAATTGGTGCACATAGACAAAAAGATGAAGCAATAAAAGCTTTGGGTGAATATTTTATTAAGTCAGTTGACAAATTGAAAGAATTAACACCTGAGGAAAGATACCAAAATAAATATGAAAAAATTATGGCTTTAGGATCTTTTCAAGAAGGAAAATAAATCCTTTAAATATGAACTTGTAGTATAATCTACAAGTTTACTAGTCTATCTAACTAATCGCCCTACTGGTTCTCCACCTAATAAATGAAAATGTAAATGATGAACTTCTTGTCCTCCATCATCTCCAATGTTTGTGATCAATCTATATCCACTTTTTCTAATTTCTAATTTTGAAGCTACTTTATGAATAAATTCTGTCATATTTGCCATTATATTAGAAGGTATTACATCAAAAGAATCATAATGTTCTTTTGGAATAATTAAAACATGTATCTTTCGTGAGGGATTAATATCATTAAATGCTAGAAAGTTTTCATCCTCTAAAATAGTTTGATTTGGTATTTCACCTTTTACAATTTTACAAAATATACACATTATTTTTCCTTCGGTTTGCATGATAAATAATTATAACCAAACTCTAATAAATCTTTAAGTATAATCGCAAGAATATAGTAATAGAACAAGTAAAATATAATAAATTGTTCAAAAAAAATAGGAGATGTAAGTGACTGAGTTGATTGAAAATATAAACAATGCAACTTCTCTAGAAGAGTTAGAAAACCTTAGAATTGATACACTAGGTAAAAAAGGTATTTTAACTTTAGAGTTTGCAAAAATGAAAACTATTCCAAATGAAGAAAAAAAAGCATTTGCACAAAATTTAAACGAACAGAAAATAAAAGTTACTAATGCAATAGAAGATAGAAAAATTATTCTAGAAAAAGTTGCATTAAATAAAAAACTAGAAAATGAAAAAATAGATGTTACAAGATTTAATAATACTCTATCTAGCGGTGCTACTCATCCTGTTGTAGAAACAATGGATAGAATTGTAACTTATTTCCAAAATTTAAATTTTGCAGTTGAGGAAGGTCCTTTAGTAGAAGATGATTTTCATAACTTTGAAGCTTTAAACTTACCAAAATATCATCCAGCACGTGACATGCAAGATACTTTTTACAATAAAGATTACACTTTATTAAGAACACACACATCTCCTGTTCAAATTCGAACAATGTTAAAACAAGATACTCCTATTAGAATGATTGCACCAGGAACTGTATTTAGAAGAGATTTTGATATTACTCATACACCTATGTTTCACCAAATTGAAGCACTAGTAGTTGATGAAGCAGATAAGATTTCATTTGCGAACTTAAAACATGTTTTAGTTGAATTTTTACATCATATGTTTGGTGATGTTGAAGTTAGATTTAGACCATCATTTTTCCCATTTACAGAACCTTCAGCAGAAGTTGATATATCATGTGTATTTTGTAAAGGTGAAGGATGTAGAGTTTGTTCACATACAGGATGGCTTGAAGTACTAGGTTGCGGTGTTGTTGACCAAAATGTATTTACAGCAGTTGGATATGAAAATAAATCTGGATATGCATTTGGACTTGGTGTTGAAAGATTTGCAATGCTTATACATAATATTGGAGATTTAAGATCACTATTTGAAAGTGATACAAGACTATTAGGACAATTTAAATGATTATAACAAGAACTTGGATAGAAGAATTTATTGATATTAGAAAAATATCAACTGATGATATTTGTAAAACACTAAACTCTATAGGATTAGAAGTAGATAGTTTAGAACAAGTTTCAATTGCACCTAAAGTTGTAGTAGGAAAAGTTTTAGAAAAAGTTAAGCATCCTGATGCTGATAAATTAAATATTTGTCAAGTTGATATTGGATTAGAAACTGTTCAAATTGTTTGTGGAGCAAAAAATGTTGATGCAGGGCAATTTGTAGCAGTTGCAGTTGTAGGATGTAAACTGTCAGCAGATTTTAAAATTAAAAGAGCAAAATTAAGAGGTGTTGAATCAAATGGTATGATTTGTTCATCAACTGAATTAGGTCTTGCGAAACTTAATGATGGTATTTTAGAACTTGATGATTCTATTGGAGAATTAATACTTGGTCGCGAGTTATGTGAATACAGACTTTTAAATGATGATATTATTGAAATAGAATTGACTGCAAATAGAGGTGACTGCTTAAGTATAAATGGAGTTGCTAGAGAGCTTAGTGCTTATTACAATATTCCTTTGAAAACATTTGAAAAAAATACTTCCAACACGGAAATAGGAATTGGACAAATTCTAGATATTAAAACAAATGAAATTGATGCATCTTTAGTATACAAAGCTGTAGATTTAAAAGATTTTAAATTAAATATCATGACTAAACTTAGAACTGCTATCATTGGTAAATTTGAAGAAAATAATGATATAAAAAATACTTTAACTTATGCAACTCATTGTACAGGTGTAGTACTAAATGCTTATGAAAAGAATAAAGCAAAAGTAAGCGAGAATTTAAGTTTTTTAGAAATCAAAAAAGATGATAATGGTTTTGATACTGTTTATGGAAAGGAAGTACTTAGTACTCTTTGTATTGATCATAAGAAAATAGATAACAATGATACAGACTTTATAATCGAAGCATCATATCAAAATCCGGAAAAACTTTCAATGAAAGTATTTGAAACAAAAATTAATACAGGTGAAATTTATTATAAATCTTCGAGAGGTTCAGAACCTGATATTTCTTTCGGTATTGATTATTTAACTACATTTCTATCTTCATTTGGAGCAAAAATCCATAAAGGAAGAAAATCTTTTACTGAAGATAAAGAAAAAGCAACACTTGATGTGTCAATTACAAAAGTTAATGCAATTATAGGTCAAGATATTCCAAAATTAGAAATTGTAAGAATTTTGGCTTCATTGGGATTTGAAGTTAGAGATACCCTAGATAATATATTAAATGTAAAAATCCCATTCTTTAGACATGATATTAAAAATATTGCTGATATAACAGAAGAGATTGTAAGAATTATTGGAATTGATAATATTCAAGCAAAACCAATGGCCATTGATGAAGTAAACAGAATAAATCAAACTACTTATGATTTAATCAAAAAAAATAAGTTAAGAGCAAAAGCTTGTGAGAATGGTTTTGACGAAACATTAACATATGTTTTTGCTTCAAGAGAAAGTTTAGAAAAATATTCATTTCCAGTAGTTAAAGAAGATTTAGAGATATTAAATCCTATTGTAAAGGAATTAAATACTTATAGAACTACAATAGTTCTAAATTTAATTGAAGCATGTGCTAGTAACTATAAAATCGGTGCAAAATCAACATCATTTTTTGAAATTGGTACAATTTTTGATGAAAACAGAAATGAATCTAGAAAAATTTCTTTTATTCAAACTGGTGCAAATGAACTTGAAGATGTATCAAATTCTGGAAAACCAGAAAATATAGATTTATTTAAATTTGCAAAAAAGATTTTAAATACTATTGGTAAGTTTGAATTAGAACCTATGACAAATATTAATAACAATTTCATACATCCATATCAAAATGCGAATGTTATAGTTGATGGAAAAAATATAGGATATATTTCAAAAGTACATCCAAGTGTATGTGAAGATTATGATTTATCTGACACATTTATAGCTGAAATAGATTTTGAAGCAATCAAAAATGATTTAGTTACAACAAAATCTTATTCAAAATTTCAGGCATCCAAAAAAGACTTAAGTATAATTACACCAAAAACTTTAGCATACAAAGAAATTAAAGATGTAATTAATTCATTAGATGATTCAAATATAAAACAGTATAATCTAATTGATGTATATTGCGATGAGAATTTAGGTGAAAATGAAAGTCTTACAATTAGATTTGTATTACAAAATGACGAAAAGACAATGGAAGAAGAAGATATTACAGCTTCAATGAATAATATTTTAGAAGCATTAGATTCAAAACTATCTATTGGATTAAGATAAAATAATTAATAAATATTAAAAGGTTAAAAAAGTGGAAAAATTTAGTATAAAGAAATTAGACAAGGCATTTAATATTGAGATAGATTCAATAGCAAGTGATAAATCAATATCTCATAGATGTGCAATGTTTTCACTTTTTTCTGACAAAACTTCTTATATAAAAAACTATCTAACAGCTGAAGATACATTAAATACACTTAGTATTGTTGAACAATTAGGAGCAACAATTAAAAGAGATGGTTCAAATGTTGAAATTACTCCAAAAAATAAATTAACTGAACCAAAAGATATTTTAGACTGTGGAAACTCAGGAACTGCGATGAGATTGTTCTGTGGCTTGTTAGCTTCAATTGATGGTGCATTTACACTTGTTGGTGATAAATACTTAATGAATAGACCAATGAATAGAGTTGCGAAGCCATTAAGAAGTATAGGTGCTAGTATTGATGGAAGAGAACATGGGAATAAAGCTCCTTTGTTTATTAGAGGAGTAAAAGAATTAAAACCTTTTACTTACCATTCTCCAGTAGACTCTGCACAAGTAAAATCAGCAATGATATTAGCAGCTTTAAGAGCAACAGGAATTTCAAAATACAAAGAGAATGAATTAACACGTGATCACACAGAGAGAATGCTAAAAGGAATGGGAGCGAAACTTTCTACAGACAATGAAGGTTTTATAAATATTCATCCTTTAGATGGTATGTTAAAGCCTTTAAATATTACTGTTCCAACAGATCCATCATCAGCTTTCTTCTTTGCACTTGCAGCTGCTATTACAAAAGATGCAAGAGTATTAATAAAAAACGTTACTTTAAACCCTACTAGAATTGGTGCATACAATGTATTAAAAAGAATGGGTGTTACAGTAAATTTCATAGAAAAAGAAAACGTTTATGAACCAATAGGTGATATTGAAGTAATTAATAATGAATTAAATGCAGTTAATGTAGATGAAAATATATCTTGGTTGATAGATGAACTTCCAGCTTTATCAGTTGCGATGAGTTTAGCTAAGGGAACTTCAAAAGTATCAAATGCAGAAGAACTAAGAGTAAAAGAATCTGATAGAATTTCTGCAGTTGTTGAAAACCTAAAACTTTGTGGTGTAGATTATAAAGAGTTTGAAGATGGATATGAAATAACAGGTGGAACAATTAATAAAGCAACTATCAATTCGTGTGGCGATCATAGAATTGCAATGAGCTTTGCAATTGCTGGATTAAATAGTGATATGGAAATAGAAGACACACAATGTATTGATACTTCATTTCCAAATTTTAAAGAAATTTTAGATTCATTATATTAAGAACAACTAGTTGTTCTCTTTAGGATTTGCTTCTTTAAATGGAATTTATTTCCATTGTTAAAAGAAGTCATTAAATACAAGGTCCCTTAGAAATTGGGACAATTTTTAAGGATGAAAAATGAAAGTTAAACTAGCTTCAAATTATGGATTCTGTTTTGGTGTAAAAAGAGCTATAAAAATAGCTGAATCTTATGAAAATGCCTCAACAATGGGTCCTCTAATTCATAATCAAGATGAAATTAATAGATTAAAAAATAATTTTAATGTAGGTCTTTATACAGATTTAAAAGATGTAAAAGATGATGATACCATTATTATTAGAACTCATGGTATTCCAAAAGATGATTTAAAAAACTTAAAAGCAAAAAACGCAAAAGTTATAAATGCAACATGTCCTTTTGTAACAACACCACAACAAATAGTGAAAAAAATGTCGAAAGAAGAATATTCAATTCTAATTTTTGGAGATTCAGAACATCCAGAAGTTAAAGGTGTTCAATCTTACGGATATGATCTTGATGATGTTCATATAGTATTAGAGCCATCTGATTTAGAGAAAATAAACTTTAAATATGGCAAGGTTGCTACTATTGCACAAACAACAAAAAAGAAAGAAAAATATCTTGAAATTGTAAATACATTGATACTCAAAAATAAAGAAGTAAGAGTATTTAACACAATTTGTGATGCAACATTTGAGAATCAAGATGCTGCTAGAGAATTATCAGTAGAGGTTGATGTTATGGTTGTAATTGGAGGTAAAAAATCTTCAAATACAAAACAACTTCATTCAATTTGTAAAGAAAATTGTGAAGATTCATACCTTATTGAAAATGAAAATGATTTAGATCCAAAATGGTTTGAAAATAAAAAATTATGCGGTATAACTGCTGGTGCAAGCACACCTGATTGGATAATTCAACAAGTAGTAAATTGTGTGGAAAGTTATAATTAAGTAAATTAAGTATTCTTTTTGTATAATCGTGACTAAAATAAAAACGGTTAATATGAAGGAATAAAATGGGTATCGATGATATTGATTTAGGCGAAGATTTTGATTTTGAGCAAATGCTTAACGAGTCTTTTGAGAATGCTGAGAACAACTCTGTAGTTGATGGTGTAATTGTTGAAATCTCTGGTGATAGAGTTTTAGTTGATGTTGGTCAAAAAGTTGAAGGTCAGATTTATATATCTGAAATTACAATTAATGGTGAAGTAACATTTAAAGAGGGTGATACTATCCCTGTAATGCTAATGGGAAGTAGAGGGGAAAGACCTAATATTTCACATAAAAAAGTTCTTCAAAAATTAAAATTTGATGCATTTGTTAAAAAGCATGGTGAAGATGTTGAAAACGTAACAATTGAAGGTAAAATTATCTCTGTTAAACAAAGAGGTGGATTTATTATAGAAGACGAAGAAGGTTGTGAATATTTCATGCCTATGGCTCAGTCTTACTTAAAAGCAATTGGTGCTGTTGGTAAAAAAATCAAAGCAAAAGTTTTAAAAGTAAACGAAGCACAAAATTCAATTATAGTTTCAAGAAAGAAATTAATTGAAGAAGGTAAAGCTATTAAAGATTCTAGAGTTGCTGATATTTTAGAAAAAGCTGAACCAGTAAATGGTATTATTAAAAAAATCACTTCTTACGGAATGTTTGTAGATTTAGATGGAATTGACGGTTTAGTTAATTACAATGAAATTTCTTACAAAGGTCCTGTAAATCCTGCAAACTATTACAATGAAGGTGACGAAGTTACTGTAGTTGTATTATCTTATGATAAAGCAAAACAACACTTATCATTATCTATCAAAGCAGCACTTTCTAATCCATGGGAAGAAATTAAAGATGAATTAGAAGTAGGTGATACTATTACTGTTACTATTTCTAACTTTGAATCATATGGTGCATTTGTTGACTTAGGAAATGATATTGAAGGTTTATTACATATTTCTGAAATTTCATGGAATAAAAATGTTAAAAACCCAAAAGAATTATTAACTTTAGGTGAAGAAGTTAACGTTGAAGTAATTGAACTTAATGTAAATGCTAAAAGATTAAGAGTTTCTTTAAAGAACTTACAAGAAAAACCATTTGCAAAGTTTACTAAAGAGCACAAAATTGGTGAAGTAATCACTGGTAAAATTGCCACTTTAACTGACTTTGGTGCATTTGTTACTATTGGTGATGTTGATGGTTTATTACATAATGAAGAATCTTCTTGGGAAACAAACGCTAAATGTAAAGCCTTATTCAAAAAAGGTGATGAAGTAGAAGTTAAAATTATCAAAATAGATAGAGAAAAAGAAAATATTTCATTATCAGTTAAAGAAATTGCTGACTCTCCTGCAAAAAGATTCCAAGATACTCACAAAATTGGTGATATTATTAAAGGAACTGTAAAAGATGCAAAAGATTTCGGTGTATTTATTAAATTAGAAGATAACTTAGATGGTCTAATTAGAAATGAAGATGTAGAACCATTAGTTATTGAAGAAATTAAAAGTGGTGATGAAATTGAAGCTGTAATAGTAAATATAGATACTAAAAGAAATAGAGTTAGATTATCTGTTAAAAAATTAGAGCAACAACAAGAAAGAGAAGTTCTTAAATCAGTTAATGATACTTCATCTATGACTTTAGGTGATTTATTAAAAGACCAAATTAAGTAAATTAGGATTAATTGAAAATGAGTAAACACACAATCGTAGTTTGTGACCATATACATGAAGACGGATTAAATATTCTTCAAAATACTGAAGATGTGAATTATGTATATGCAGCAGATATTGATAAAACTGAACTTTTAAATGTAATTAAAGATGCAGACGTAGCAATTACTAGATCATCAACAGATGTAGATGAGAAGTTCTTGAATGCAGCTGTTAATCTTAAAGCTATTATTAGAGCTGGTGTTGGTTATGACAATGTAGATATGGAAGGTTGTAGCAAAAGAGGAATCATTGCTATGAACGTTCCTACTGCAAATACAATTGCAGCTGTTGAATTAACTTTAAGCCATATGTTATCTTGTATGAGAAAATTTCCTTATGCGCATAACCAATTAAAGCAAGATCGAATCTGGAAAAGAGAAGACTGGTATGGAAATGAACTTTATGGTAAAAAACTTGGTGTTATTGGTTTTGGTAACATTGGACATAGAGTAGCATTAAGAGCTAAATCATTTGAAATGGACGTATTAACATATGACCCATATATTCCTTCAACAAAAGCAACTGATTTAGGTATTAGCTATACAAATGATTTTCAAGATATTTTAGATTGTGACATAATCACTATTCACACTCCAAAGAATCAAGAAACTTTAAATATGATTGGTGAAGAAGAAATTGCAAAAATGAAAGATGGTGTAGTTTTAATAAACTGTGCTAGAGGTGGACTATATAATGAAGATGCATTATATAACAACCTAAAATCTGGAAAGATTGCAATGGGTGGAATTGATGTATTCATTAAAGAACCTGCAACTGATCATCCATTATTAGATTTACCAAATGTTACTGTAACTGCACACTTAGGAGCAAATACAAAAGAATCACAAAAACAAATAGCTATTCAAGCTGCACAAAATGCAATTGAATCTGCACGTGGTGTTTCTTATCCAAATGCTTTAAACTTACCAATAGATGAAAGTAAAATTCCATCATTTGTAAAACCGTATATTGAATTAACTCAAAAAATGGCTTTCCTAACTGCTCAAATTGACAAATCTGCAATCAGATCTATTTCAGTTTGTACTCAAGGTGAAATATCAGAATATGTTGATTCATTAAATACATTTGCAACTGTTGGAGCACTTACTGTTTCTTCAGGTGATGAAGTTAATTATGTTAATGCTAAATTCTGGGCAGAAGAAAAAGGTATTACTATTGATACTGGTGAACTAACAAACAATAGTGGATACAGCAATAAAGTTACTGTTAAAATTACAACTGAAAAAGGTGTAAATACAATATCAGGGACTGTATTTGATGATAATGTTCAAAGAATTGTTGAAATCAACAATTTCGTATTTGACATTGAACCAAAAGGTAAAATGATTATTATGAGAAATAATGACATACCTGGGGTTATTGGAGAAGTAGGAAAACTTCTTGGTGATGATAATATTAATATCGCAGACTTTAGATTATCTAGAGGAAAAGACGGCGCTTTAGCTGTAATTCTTGTTGACGAAAAAATTTGTAATAACACAGTAAAAAGATTAGAAAATTTAGAAGCAGCAAGATCTGTTGCTTATGCAGAAATTTAAGGAGAACTTATGGCTTTAGGAATGAGTGATTTAAAAAAAGGTATGAAGATTGAAGTGGATGGTATTCCATATAAAATCACAGATTACGCACATGTAAAACCAGGTAAAGGTGCTGCATTCGTAAGATGTAAAATCAAAAACTTTTTAAACGCAAAAACTATCGAAAAAACATTTCATGCAGGTGATAAATTTGGAATTCCAGATTTAGAGCAAAAAGTTATGCAATTTTTATATGATGATGGTGAAATGTTACAATTCATGGATAGTAAGACATATGATCAAATTGGTTTAACTTACGCACAAGTAGGTGATGCTGAAAAATGGATTATCGATGGTATGAATGTTGATATGATGTTTTTTAAAGGTGAGGCAATTACTGTTGAACCACCTGCTACTGTTGAAATGAAAATTATTGAAACACCACCAAATTTTAAAGGTGATTCACAAGGTGGAAGAAAGCCAGCAACTCTAGAATGTGGTGCTGTAGTTCAAATTCCATTTCACTTAATTGAAGGTGACATTATTAAATGTGATACTAAGACTGGTGAATACGTTGAGAAGGTTAAATAACTAACTTTTCTTAATAAAAAATCTATATCAAAATGATATAGATTTTTTACCTAACTTTTTCTTTTTAAAAAAACTATTTTCTCATTACCTATAAAATTCTCATGTATTATTTCAAAATCTAAATCTATCTCATTTAGAGCATTTAAACCTTTTTTAATTTTTGGATTTACTATTAAGATAATAAAATCAAGTCTTTCTTTTAATATCTCAAGTAGATTATAAGTCCCCTCAACCATAATTAGTTTATAATCAAGGAGTTTAAATAAATCATCACTTATAATTACATCTCTATTAGGAACATGAAAAAGTGGAATTTTATTATCAAAAATTTTATTTTTTGAATAAATCATTACATTTGGTGCACGACCTGCTATATATCTTGCATCTAAGGTTGGTCTATCTATTCTTACAGTATTTCCACCAATAAGCATTAAATCAATTTTGTCTCTTAAAGTATGTACATACGCTTTTCCTCTATTTTCAGATATCTCACCATCAATAGAACCATTTAATGTTTGAGCCATTTTATAAAAAATGAAACTTCCACTATTCCATTTTATAAATGGATATAAAAGGTTATAAGCATCTTTTTTCATACAGCCAAGTGTTACATCAATATTAGCTTCTTTTAATGTCTTAATACCCCCTATTGCCTCTTTATTTATATCTTCATGCCCAATAATAATTTCTTTTGGTTTAATTTCTTTTAGAAGATTTGCACAAGCAGGTGTTTTTCCTATATGATTACAAGGTTCAAGGGTTACAAAAACCTTACAATCATTAAAAAATCCATTATGATTATTTATTAAATATTCATGTATATCATTTGAACTTTTTTTTGTTTTTAATAAATCATTTGGATGATATTTTAAATATGCGACTTTTAGTGCATTTATTTCAGCATGAGGCATTCCAGCTTCTTTATGTGCTTCAATTGCCAAAATTTCACTCTCACCTTTTACTATTACACAACCCACAGCAGGATTTGGATAAGTTAAAAATTGATATTTCCATGCTTCATCAAGAGCTAGTTTCATAAAAAATTCGTTATTTATATTCATTAGTTTATTCTTTCATAGATATTATTTATATTAAAATTTAGTATATTAAAAGAGTAATTAATTAGGAGTTAAAAGATAATAAAGAATAAACTTTATTACCATTCAAAATAAGTTGCAGCTGATAATATAGAAGCATATTCTATAGTTTCAACTCCAAATTCAGTTTCAATTGTGATTTTTTCTTTATCTGCATTAGTTAATTTACCTTTGTAAACTTCTGTAGCAATGTCTTTTACTTTCACATTTTCGCCAATTGAAGCAATAAAATGATTAGTAGATTTTAGTTTTCTTTCTATCCCTGGAGAACTAACTTCTAGTTTATAATTTCCTCCAAGTGGTTCATCTAAATCTAATATTGGTGAAATCATTCGTGAAACTTCAGCACATTTATCTAAATTTACACCATCTTTATGCGTAATACTAACTCTATAAATAGTATCACTATGTTCTCTAGCTGTTGTTATATCGTATAGTTCTACACCTAAACTTTCAACAGTTAATTTAATTGATTCTTCTAAATTCATTAATCTTCACTTTTATTTTTATTAATTTGAGCAAATAATGCTTCAATATTTCTAGATTTTTCTAAAGAAGTATCATTAACAAACTTAAAGTCAGGACATTTATACCAGCCTGTACTTGCTAGTATATGTGACTTTAATCTTCCATTTGCTTTATTTAACAATGATATTATTTGATTTATTTCTTTTTTATCAAAATCAGATCCATCAAAATAAACTTGTGCATCATATTTACCATTTTTACAGTTAACAGCAGTAATTGGTATAGAATTAATTCTAGCATCTGCCAAGTCAGACAATGCCTCAGGAATTAATTCCATTAATAAAGATTCAGTTCTTTGTAAATTTACACTTTTCATAATTAATCGTTAATTGAAACTTTTTCTTCAATTTGAATAAATGTTTCAATGAAATCTCCAACTTTAATATCATTAAATTTATCAAACATAATACCACACTCATAACCATTAGCAACTTCTTTAGCATCATCTTTAAATCTTTTTAATGAAGAAATTTTACCAGTGTATGTTACAACACCATCTCTAATAATTCTAGCATGACCACCTCTGATTACTTTACCATCAGTTACTAAACATCCTGCAACTGTTCCAATTTTTGGAACAACAAATGTGTCTCTAACTTCAGCTTGACCAGTATTTTCTTCTCTAATTACAGCACTCATCATTCCAGATAATGCATCTTTTACATCATCAAGTAAATCATAGATAATAGTATAAGTATTTATTGTAACTCCGTCAGCTTTTGCTTTAGACTTAACAGAACCAGTAGGTCTTACATTAAATCCTAAAATAATACAACCTTCAGAAGCCCCTGCAAGAACTAAATCTGATTCAGTAATTCCACCAACTGCTGCATGAATAACTTTAACTTTTACTTCTTCATTAGCAATTTTTTCTAATGAACCTTTGATTGCTTCTAAAGAACCACCAACATCGGCTTTAATAATTACAGGAAGTTGTTTGATTTTACCTTCAGCAATTAGACCACTCATTTCTTCTAAAGTTACTTTAGTAGATTTTGACAATTCTTTTGCACGTGCATGTTCTGCTCTAGTTGTTGCAATTTCTCTAGCTTCTTTTTCAGAATCTTGAGCAACCATAACAGATCCAGAAACAGGAACATCATTTAATCCTAAAACATTACCTGTTTCAGAAAGACCAAGTTCTTTAACTGGTTTACCTTGATCATTAGTAATAGCTTTTACTCTACCATATGTAGTATCACAAACAATATTATCACCAACTTTTAATGTACCATTTTGAACAATAATAGTGGCAACTGGACCTCTACCTTTTTCAAGTAATGACTCAACAACTGCACCTTTTACTTTTGCAGTAGGATCAGCTTTAAGTTCTAGCATCTCAGATTGAATTAGGATATTCTCTAATAAATCATCTATACCAGTACCATTTAAAGCTGATACTCCAATAAATTCAACATCTCCACCCCAATCAACAGGAGTCATTTCTCTCTCTGCCATTTGAGCTTTTACCATATCCATGTTAGCTGATTCTTTATCAATCTTATTAACTGCAACAATGATTGGACAACCAGATGCTTTTGCATGTGAAATTACTTCTTCTGTTTGAGGTTTAACACCATCATCTGCAGCAACAACAATAATTATAATATCAGTAACATCAGCACCTCTTGATCTCATAGCAGAGAAAGCGGCATGTCCTGGTGTATCTACGAATGTAATTTTTTGACCATTTTGATCAACTGTATATGCAGAAATATGTTGAGTAATTCCTCCAGCTTCACCAGAAGCTACTTTAGCTGATCTAATTTTGTCTAATAATGAGGTTTTACCATGATCAACATGTCCCATTATTGTAACAACAGGAGGACGTGTTACATAATTTGTTTCATCAATATCTTCATCAGCATACTCTTCAACATAATTAACATCTTCTAAAGCATCTCTAACTGTAACTTCAATACCGAATTCTTCACCAAGTATTTCTAACTCATCTTGCTTTAAGAAGTCATTTTTAGTAACAAGCATTCCTAATCCAAATAATACAGAAATTACTTCCGATGCAGTTTTACCACAAGCTTCAGCAAATTCGTATACTCTACATTCTTCAGGAATTGTAACATCAGTTATTTCAACTTCTTCTTCAGCTCTTTTAAATCTTTTCTTTCTCTTACCTCTTTTTAAACCTTGAGGTCTATTTCCAAATGCAGCTGGTCTAGATGATCTAGATTGTTTATTTTGGTTTTGAGGTTTTGTCTCTTCAAGTAATTTTGATTTATCTGCTAAACCTAAATCAAGTAAAAATACTTCTTCACCCAAAATAGAATCTGTACTGTTTGAAAATTCATCTGGAGTTTTTCTATGAACATCAAGTTTTCTACCATGATCTTGTGCTCTTACAGTTGTTTTCTTTTTTTCTTTTTTAACTTTGGCTTTGTTTTCACTTAAGTCTTTTTTATCTTCAGAATTATTTCCTAAAATCTCACTTAGTGATTTCATTTGTTTTTTAGGAGCACCTTCAACTGGAGTATTAAACTCTACTTTAGGAGCTTCAACTTCTCTAGGTTTTTTCTTCTTAACAATTTTAAGACCTCTTCTTTTAGGAATGATCTTTTTGATTTGTGGAACTTCTGAATCTGTATCATCAACTTTTTTAGCAGACTCTACTTCTTTTTCAACTTTTTCTTCAGATACTACTACTTTAACTTCTTCTATGTCTTCTTTTGGAGATGCTGGAGTTACTACAGGTTTAGGTTTAGATATCCCAACTTTTTTAACAGTTGTTTTATTTTCAACTTTTTCTTTTACTTCTTTTTTTTCTACTTTTGTTTCTGTAGTTTCTGTTTTAATTTCTTCTTCTACTTTTTTAATTTCTTCTTTTTTAACTTTAACTGGTTCTTTCTTTTTTATTTTAGAACTTTTTCCAGTCATTATATAATTTGCAATTTCTTCCGCATCTTCATATGATACTGCGCTTTGAGGTGATTTAAGTTCTATATTTAAATCTTTTGCTTTTGCAATTACATCCGAGCTAGAAGCTCCAGCCTCTTCTGCAATTTCATAAACTTTTACTTTATCTGACATCTGTTAGCATCTCCTTAAGTTGTTCAACATATTTATCTTTATTTTTACACTCTCTTAAAAGTGATTTTTCTATTTTTTTATAGGCTTTCTGATTAATATCTGATTGTAATAAATTTATACAATCCCTACAGATATAAAAACTTCTACCATAATTGTTATAGGGTACAAGTTTTTTATCTTCACATTTCAATCTAAAAAGTTCTTTTTGTTCTATTTTTTTTCTACAAACAATACATGTTCGAAGTGTTATTTTTAAATTAGCCAACGATTATACCTAAAATATTCTTAATATCAAAAAACTTAGATTTCTACACGTACGCCACTATTATCAAAGTCACTGATGAAGACTTTAAAATGTGGAAATTTACTCTTTAATGCTTTTTCTATTTTTTTAGCATCTTCTGCAAAACAGATAGAAAACAATGTAGAACCTGAACCTGAAAGCGTACTCATTAAAGAACCTGATCTTAATGAAGTTTTTTGTACATCAAATAGTTCTGGCATTTGCTTCATTCTATATTTTTGATGTACTTTATCTAAAGAAGCTGATCTAAGCATTTTCCAGTCTTCACTCATAAATGCAGCTGTTAGTAAAGAAGAGTGTGAGATATTAAAAATAGTATCTTCTTTTGAATATTTATATGGAAGTGATTTTCTTGATAACTGAGTTGATATTGGTCTGTTTGGAACAACTACAACAGCTCTTAAAATATTTGGAATAGATTTATTAATAAACTTAACTTCATTATCTTGTACAGTTGCCACATTAAAACCGCCCATAACAGCTGGTGTTATGTTATCAGGATGATTTTCATAAGCGAGTGCTAAATTCAATAATTTAGATTTTTCTAATTTTATTCCTTCAATCGCATATGCAGATGCAATTGCTGATACAATTACAGCTGAAGAACTTCCTAAGCCACGCGATAATGGAATTTCATTATAAAATTCAAATCTGTAGTGTCTTTTTTTAACTGCTAAATTATGATAAAAATCATTAAAAATTGAAATGAACATATTGTTATCTTTTAGTACAGGATTATTAGCACCCTCACCTTTTAAAGACACGCTATGAAATTTTGATGGTTTAATTATTACTTGGTTTTTCATGGCAATTGCTAAGCCTAATGAATCAAAACCTGGTCCCAAGTTTGCACTAGTTGCGGGAACACTTACTTTCATCTCTTTCCTTATTTAAACAGCTGGTAAATTATATATTGGCAGTGTTTCTTTATTAAAATTTGTTTTTTTTATATTTTTAGGTAATTTAAAGTCGCGAATTATATCGTCTTTTTCTAAAAAATCAACTTTAATTTCATTTTTGTTTTGAATAAAGTACTTTTTACCAAGTGCTTTTATTGGAGAGTTTTGATTAAATTCAAAACCATTACAAGCCATAAGTTCAATATTTTTTGTAATACTAATAGTTTTTAAAAATATATAAGCTACTTTAATAGCCATATATGAACCTGGAGAATTTACATAATTTATTCTTTCTATATTAAATTCTTTTAATATATTAGAAAATAGTGAAGGTAATAAATCAGAAGTTTTTCCTTCTAATTTATATTCTTCAATTAGTTCTTTATTCTTATAAACACCAATTAATAATGGCTTAGAAATACTAATTACTAAAACTTCAATCAAATAAAACCCTTATACTTCAACTTTTGAATATGCTAATTCAAATACTTCAGCTTCTTCACTAGCTTTCTCTAAATCAATAATTTCATAATTAGAAGGATCTTTGTAAAGCTCTTTTGTTAGTAAGTGATTTAGATGATGACTTCCTGCAACTGCATCATATTCTCCAATCATTGTATAACCTAAAAGAGCCATATCACCAATTGCGTCCAATATTTTATGTCTTACAAACTCATCATCAAATCTTAAACCCTCAGGATTTAAAACTTTTGATTGATCAAGTACAATAGCATTTTCCATAGAACCACCTTGTGCTAATCCTATACTTCTTAAATATTGTACTTCGTGTAAAAACCCAAACGTTCTAGCTCGACTAATATTTTCTTTATATTCACCAATTGAGTAATCAAAATGGAAATTTTGCTTCCCAATTGATGGATGATCAAAAGATATCTCGAAATCATATATTATTCTATTTGAGGGTTTTAAAGTAACTCTTTTCCCTTCATCAGTTGTAACTTCAACTTCTTTTTTTACTTTAATAGCTTTCTTGCTTTTTTTAAGTTCTTTAATTCCAGCTTCTTCAATAAGCATACAATACCCAGCAGAACTACCATCTAAAACAGGAACTTCATCATTGTCAATAACAACTCTTAAATTATCAATTCCATATGCATATAAAGCAGACAATAAATGCTCAATAGTAGAAATAATAACTCCATCTTTTCCAATAACAGTTGCCATTTTTGTATCTACTACATTTTCAATTAGTAAAGGTATTGTAACCCCTGCATCAACTCTATAAAAAATTATACCTGCATCTTCTTCTAAGGGTTCTAATTTCATTTTAACTGGAACGCCTTTATGTAGACCTATTCCAACTATTTCAATTTCTTTTGCTAATGTTCTTTGTTTCATTTGTTATTAATCACTCTCTTTGCGTCATTAATTGTTTTAGTAATATTATCTCTAATCCAAGATTTGCTAAGCCATTCAATTGGATTAACTTCAATTCCTTGAACTAAAACACCAAAATGTAAGTGATCTCCAAATACAGCCCCACTTGATCCTGTATTAGCAATATAATCGCCTGAATATACCTCATCATTAACTTCGACTACAGATCTACTTGTATGCGCATAAAGTGTTGCTAATCCAACTTTGTGATCAATAATAATTGTTTCACCATAAATTCCTAAATAGTCACTAAAGATAACTTTTCCATCATTTGTAGTATAAATTTTTGCTTTTTTAACACTAGCCCAATCCATACCAAGATGCCATGCTTCATCAATTTTTTCACCATTGTATGCGTAATGTCTTCGTTCACCAAAACCTGCAAAAGTCTTTGAACCTGGTAATCTTTTAAAAGTTTTTATATCAAGTTTAGAAATTTTTTCTTTATTCATATTATTTCTAGCTGTTTTTTTAATTAAATTTATATTTTCTTGTCTTATATCTTTATTTTGTTTAACAAAAATTTCTTCCTGACTATTAGGAATATCGTAACCACTTTTTGTAAGTACATCTTTACTAACTTGGTTAATAAATCTATCAGATATATTTATGTCATCAGGTTTAACTTTTAAGCTTTTAATATATAAAGGTACTTTTGTAACAGTTTTATTGTTTGCCTTATCTATAGCAACCGCATTAACTCTTTTGAACTCATCAATTTCAATAGGCCATGCAATAATTGCTATATAAAAATTATCTTCATAAAAAGGAAATAATTCAAATTTTTCTTTATTGTTAAAAGTTATATACAAATCTTTTAAATTCTCATCTTGTACTTCAACTACAACAGCAGCACTTCCACCCTGTCTTATCAAGTAAGAATTAGATATTACATTTACTTCAGGTCTTTTTCTATCTATTTTGACATTTATGTCTTGAATAATTTTATTTCCTCTAAAAAAATTCCATTTGCTAGTATCTGTAACTTCAACTTTAAGTATTGCCGTATTAGTTTTTCTATCAAAATCAATATTAGGTGGAATAATATTTAAATCAATCGAACCTTTTGTTGAACTCAATACTTTTGTATCTAATTTAACTTCGTTATTTTTATCAAAATAAGTAATTGAATATGAAGATATTTCATTATCATCTGAAAGGTTAATTTTTAAAGGTGATTTTAAATTCCAATAAACATCATTTTTTAGAGAAATTTTAGGACTATTTTTCTCAAATGTAGGAGATAAAAATACAAATGCTCCTAATCCAATTATTATTGCAATAATAATGTATATTAAAATTGCTATTGTTTTGTTTTGCTTTTTTTTACTTGTATAACTCAAAAATTTCCTTTAAAATTAAATCTTTTGCTTTTTCTATATCATCAGTATCTACTGAACATCCTGCTGCATTAAAGTGTCCACCACCAGCAAAATGTCCTGCAATTTTTGATACATCTAAACTTCCTTTTGAACGTAATGACACTCTTGCTTTTCCTGAAACAAGCCTAATAAATAAAGCAACTTTTACTATACTCATACTCATAATCATATCCAAAGCATCTTCGCAATCTCTATTATGTGCACCTGTCTCTTTAAACCACTCTTTTTTTGCATATATCGTAGCTATCTCACCTTCTTTAAATAATTCCAAGCTATCTAGTACTTTTGGTATTATTCTATATTTTGCTAAAGAATCTCTTCTTAAAAGCTTATTTGCAATACCTGATGGACTTGCACCACATTGAACTAAGAAGTTTACTTTATCAAATGTCAACTCATCACAACGTCCAAGTGAAAAAGCTAAAGAATCATCATATATTCCTACATAAAGTGCGGTTGCAGAATCTTTTGTGATATACAAACCATTGTGTTTGAAAAAATCATAGATTATTTCTGCAGTTGAACTCTTCATAGGATCTACTATGTTTAATTTTCCAAAGTTATTATTAGATTTATGATGGTCAAAATTAATTAATGGAATATTCTCATCAAGCTTAAAGCCAAGTCTAGGATAAGTTCCACAATCAACACTAATTGCTAAATCAAAAAACTTTGGTAATTGATCTGTAATTTTATCAAATCTATTAAGAAAGTCTAAATTTTGTGGTAAATCAGAACTTATATTGAATACTTTATGTTTAATTTTATTTTCATAAAATAAATTAGATAAAGCAAGTGCAGAAGAAATACTATCTGCATCTGGATTTACATGAGTAATAATCAAAATATATCTACTTTGCTCAATTAATTCTAAAGCTTGCGTATATACCGACATATCAATTTTATTACTTACTATGAAATCTTTTTTCAATACCTATCCTTATAATTCATTATTTAATCTTTTTTCAATAAAACTAAGCAAAAGTTAATGCTTAATCAAACTTCATTGAAAAGTCTAACCATGTAGCTTGATGAATAATACTTCCACTACTAATTGCATCTACTCCTGATAAAGCATAAGACCTAATAGTATCTAAATCAATATTTCCACTAGCCTCTAATAAAATGTGAGGATAATTTTCATCTTTGAATTTTACTACATTTTTAATTTGCTCAGGAGTCATATTATCACACATAATAATATCAGCACCTGCATCCATAGCTTCTTGTACTTGCTCAAATGTTTCACATTCAATTTCTATTTTTGTAACCCATGAGATTCTTTTTCTAGCTTTTTTAACAAACTCTTTTAAGTTATCAATAGTTCTTAAGTGTGTATCTTTTAGCATTAAACAATCATCAAGTCCAAGTCTATGATTTATTGCACCACCTACTCTAGATGCATATTTTTCAAAATCTCTAAGCTGTGGTCTAGTTTTTCTAGTGTCTAGTAAAACAACACCCGTTCCATCCATTAGTTTTGCATACTTATTTGCCATAGTAGCAATCCCTGAAGCGTGTTGAAGCATATTTAAAAAAGTTCTTTCACTTGATAAAAGAATTGATGCTTTTCCCTCAAGTTCAGCAATAACCTCTCCTGCTTTTATTTCATCACCATCTTTTTTCAAAAACTTACAATCAAATTTTTCAGTTCTAGCTAATACCTTAGCATACTGAATCCCAGCAATTATTCCATCAGATTTTGCAATAGCTCTAGCTGTAAATCTACCTTTTGGAGCAACATCAAAGAATAAATCTCCTCTTCCGTTATCTTCAATAATAGCATTTTTTACAAACTTTTTGATATTAATCATACTTCAAACATCCTTTCAAGAGCTAGTCTTGCATATTTAATATTCTCTTCTGAGACAACAATTTCTGTTTCTTTTTTAATATCATTATCTTTAATTGATTTTAAAGTATTGTAAACATCTTGTAAAGTAGTTTCATTCATAGTTGGACACTCAGGTTTAGTTGAAGATAAAATATAAGTATTTTTTGTTCTTAATCTATTTACCATATTAAACTCAGTTCCAACTGCAATTTTTTGCTCAGCTGGTAATTCTTTTATGTAAGTGATTAATTGTGAAGTTGAACCAACATAATCAGCAGCATCGCAAACTTTTGGATCACATTCAGGATGAACAGCTATTAAAATATCAGGATATTTTTCTCTATAAAATTCTATATCTTCAACAGTAAATTGTTGATGAACTGAACAAAAACCGTTATAACAAATAATATCAGCTTCTTTTAAATCACTTCCATCACCTACAATTGCAGATTTTAAGTTTAATGATTTTGCAAAGTTTTGACCTAAACATCTATCTGGTACAAAAAATATCTTTTTCCCAGAACTTAGACCTTTTTCAATAATTTTATAAGCATTTGATGATGTACAAACCATTCCACCCATTTTTCCAACTCTAGCTTTTACAGCTGCACTTGAATTAATATACGTAATTGGTAGAATATCTTCATTAGGAATTCCAGCTTTATTAATTACTTCAAGGTTTTGTTCATAATATCCTTCATCAATCATTCTAGCCATTGCACAACATGCAATTTTTGGCATAAGAACTGTTTTTTCAGGACTCATTACTTTTACACTTTCACCCATAAAACCAACACCACAAAATACAATATACTTAGAATCAGTAGCTTTAGCTTTTTTAGCTAACTCTAATGAATCACCTGTAATATCAGCTAACTCGAATACTTCATCTCTTTGATAGAAGTGAGCTACTAATGTTACATCTAATTCTTCTTTTAGCTTTATAATTTCTTCTTTTAAATTCAAAACAAACCTTCAATTAAATGTTTTTATAAATGATAATATAACAAAATCTTTGTTATAATCCTTTTAATTAAACAAAACTCAAAGGTAATAGATGGATTTTTTTACTAACTCAAATATTTTATTTTACATAAGCGCTTATTTAATAGGATCAATTCCTTTTGGTTTACTTCTTGCAAAGTTTTTTGCAGGAGTTGATGTAAAAGCTTCTGGAAGTGGTTCAATTGGTGCAACTAATGTATTACGAGTAGTAAAAGAAACAAATCCAAGCCTAGCAAAAAAACTTGGAGCTGCAACAGTTATACTTGATGCACTAAAAGGAACACTGGTTTTACTTTTAGCCATGAGTATGGGAGCTAGTGATTCTACACTTTGGGGAATAGCTGTTTTATCAGTACTTGGTCACTGTTATTCTATATATCTAGGACTTGAAGGTGGAAAAGGAGTTGCTACAGGATTAGGTGTATTCATAGCACTAATACCAATACCTACACTAATAGGTGCTCTTACTTGGATAATCTGTGCAAAAGTTTTAAAAGTATCTTCGCTTTCATCACTTCTTGGTTTAACTGCTGTAATAGTAGTGGCTAGCTTTTTAAATGATGGATTAAATATAGGTTCAAATATTCCTATGTATATAATTGCTTTCATTATATACTACAAACACATCCCTAATATTATTAGAGTTATTAAAGGGGAGGAGAAAAAGGTTGTATAAAGATACAACTTTTTTCTACGAGTCGGAAAGAGTAATAAAATGAAAATAGAAATAAAAGACTTAAACTTTAAATGTATTATTGGAATACTTGATTTCGAACGAATTGAAAAACAAAAAGTTATTATTGATATATCTTTTGAATATGAATTTGATAAAGATATCTTTATAGATTATAGCGAGGTATCATCTTTTATAAAAAAACAAATGGAAAAAAAGAAGTTTTTACTTATAGAAGATGCAATAATCTACTTTGAGAAAGAACTATATAATAAGTATAAAATAAACAAACTCTATTTAAAGATATCAAAACCAAATATTTTAAAAGACTGTATTGTTTCAGTATCTAATTAAAACAATCTAACAAATAACAAAAAAATTATTTTTTTAAAAAAACAAGAGTAACATAGCAATAACAAAGCATTAAGTCAATTTCTTCAAAAATTAACCTTAAATTAACCATTTATTAACAAAAACTGTCATTGTTTTAAGAAAACTTTAAAATTTAGTCGTGTAGAATGATTCCAACGGGATGTCGGAAAAGATTCAAATATATCATTTTGAATGAGTTCGCGCGCTCCGGCAAACTGAAAAAAGATTTCGAAATTTAGGAGAACAAACAATATGACAAAATTAACAAGATTAAGTTTAGTAGCTGCAGTAGCAGTTGCAGGTTTAACAAACGTAAATGCAGCATCTTTAGAAGAAGCAAT
>CAJQLJ010000034.1 GCA_905479135.1 uncultured Campylobacterales bacterium
TAAGAGGTAGAAGTGATAACACATTAAACAATATTTTAACTCCAATTATAAATAATACAATTATTTCAAAAACACCTAAAACAAAAGTTAACACTTTTTCTAGAAATAAAAGTATCAATTCTAACATAACAGTTAAATCAAATAATAATACAAATGTAGTATCACAACCTACTAATAATCAAAACACATCTATGATAAGTATTAGTGAGTTAAAATTAAATAACAGTGATTCTAATGGAAATACTTTAGTTTTAAATGAAGATATAAGAGTACCAGTTGAAGAAAATTCAGTAATAGAGTTAGTTAATGGTGGAATTAACCTACCAACAGGCGTAGATCAATTACTATTCGTTATAAACGAAAACCAAGAAGACTGAAAAAAGGCTAAATAAAATGACAAATAATATACTAAATAAAGTTGTAAAAACAACACTAATCTCAACACTAGCATCAACTTTTCTTCTAGGAGCTGATGTTCCAACTATTGGTGATGTGGAAAAACAAATAAAAACACCTAATATAAAAAAAGAACAAACTCCTTTGGTTGACCTTGGTGGAGTTAAAGAATATAAAGCTCCTATGATAGATAGTGGTAAAACTTTACTTATTAATGATTTTAAAATAACTGGTAATGACCATATTAAAACAGCTGTTTTAGAACAATTCTTCATAGACTCAAAAGGTAAAAATCTAACTTTTAATGAACTTCAAACAATAGCATCAGCTATTACAAAATACTATAGAGAAAATGGATACTTTGTAGCAAGAGCTTATATCCCTGCTCAAAATGTACTAAAAAATAATAATGTACTTGAAATAGCTGTTATTGAAGGAAATTATGGTCAGTTTAAATTAGATAATAAATCTTTAGTTAAAAACTTTATTGTTCAAGCTATGCTTGATAATGCAAAGCAAAGAGATAATGTAATATCAACTAATACACTAGAACGTGCAATGCTTATTATAAATGACACTCCTGGTGTTGTTGTAAGTGCTGCAGATGTAATGCCTGGAACTAATGTGGGAACATCTGACTTTGCTATTAGTACACAAGCTAGTAAAAAATATGATGGATACTTAGTAACTGATAATACAGGAAGTAGATACACAGGTAAATATAGAGCTATGGTTGGATTAAATATTAATTCACCATTTAATATAGGTGATAAAATAGCATTGTCTGGATTAGTATCAAATGGACATAATCTAAAAAATGGAAGAATAGGATATAGCTTGCCTTTAGCATCAAATGGCCTAAGAGGTGAAATAGCATACTCTAAAACAGATTATTCTTTAACTGATAGCTATAAAGAACTTGATGCCGTAGGTAACTCAAATACTGTAGAAGCAATCTTAACTTACCCATATATAAGAACAAGAACTGAAAACCTAAATACTACTTTGTCTTTAGCTAAAAAAGTATCTGAAGATATAGTAAACTCAACTAATACCACTACAAAAAAAGATACTAAATCTTTAACTTTAGGATTAGACTATACTAAAAATTATTTAGCATTTACTAAAAACACTAACTCTAGTGTTAATGTTAACCTTATATATGGAAGCCTAAAAGATCAATCAACAGATATAATAAATGGTAACTACTCAAAAGTAAATATAGATTTAAATCATAATATTGCTTTAACTAATACTATATCACTAGAATCATCACTTAAAACACAATATGCATTGGGAAATAAAAACCTAACAGGTAGTGAAGACTTTTCAATTGGTGGAGAAAGTGGAGTTAAATTATATCCATCTGGAGAACTAAGTGCTGAAAATGGATATATCTTTACAATAGAAGCAAAATACCAATTACCTGTATATAAAAACATATCAAATACAATTGGAGTATTCTATGATAGAGGAAGAGCTTGGATGACTAATAGTGAAGATGATACTACATTTAAAGTAAAATCACTTCAAGATATGGGAATAGGATTTTATACATCATATGATAAATACTTCTCAAAAGTACAAATAGCTTGGAATACAAATAGTGATAAAGTAACATCAGAACCAAATAGAAACTCAAGAATATTATTTCAAGGGGGAATGAGCTTTTAAGAATTTATAGTAATTCAGAAAATGGAATTTAATTCTGAAAAGTTTGCAATTAAATCAGTAACTTTATAGTTACTGATAAAAAGCCAATTAATACTTAACAATACATTTACATCTAAAATATTATAATCTATAAAATATTTAGGAGTGCAGTTTGCAAATAAGAGTCTATTATGAAGATACAGATGTTGGTGGTGTAGTTTATTATGCAAATTATTTAAAGTTTTGTGAGAGAGCAAGATCAGATTTATTTTTTAAAAAAGGTATGTCTCCACATAATGGGAACGAATTTTTTGTTGTTAAGCATGTAGAAGCTGATTATATTAAATCAGCAGTTTTTGGAGATGAATTAGATATTTCATGTGAGCTTATTGAAAAAAAAGCTGCATCTATCATAATTTATCAAGAAGTTTCTAAAAAAAATGAAGTTTTATTTAAGGGTAAATTTAAGCTTGCATTTCTAAAAGATTTTAAACCATGTAGAATACCAAAGGATTTAATGAATGTCTTTATTTAAAACGTCTTTAATAATATTTTTACTTTCATTTAACCTTTTTGCCAAAGAGAACATTTTAAATAAATCAACTGTATTAAATGAAGTTTATTTCTTACCTAGTGAAGCTAAAAAAACAAAAGAAAATATTCTTTATTTGATTAAAAATTCTAAGAAAAATATATCAATAGCAATGTATAACTTTTCATATAAAAAGTTTGCAAAACAGTTAGTTCTTTCTTCAAAAAATGGTATTGATATTAAAATAATATTAGATAAGTCAAAAGTTCAAAAAGATAATAAACTATATAAATATTTCAAAAAAAATGGAATAAATGTAAAAATAGCAGATAAGAAACTACATACTAAAGTTGCTATTTTCGATGAAAAAATTGCTGTGTTAGGAAGTATAAATTGGACAAAAGAATCATTCAAAGATAACTATGAAATTGTTTTATTCACAAAAGATAAAAAAACAATAAGTAAAATGTTAAATTTCATGGAAAAATTTTAATTTAAAATCAAATAAGATTATAGTAATATCCAAATTAAAATCATAGATTAAAAAAGGATTATTTAGTGTTAGAAATATTTGTTGTTGCATACTGCTTATACTTTTTATTTAATATTTACACGTCATTTATGCAAGTTGCTTTTATAAAAAAAGCTAAAGATTTAGAACCTATCATATTAGATGCTTCAAAATACAAAGTTGCAGCGAATTATTCAATAGAGAAAGAGAAAATTTCAATTTTATCAACTTTTTATGATTTCCTAATATTCATGATGTGGATAAGTTTTGGTTTATCAGCCTTGGATTCTTTTATTACTAGTGAATCTTTTTGGTTAAAAGCAATTTTATTTGTTAATTTATTTATTATTGTAAATTGGATTTTAACACTACCTTTTGAATTATATTCAACATTCAAACTAGATAAAAAATATGGATTCTCAAATATGACGCCTGCTTTATATATTAAAGATACTATTAAATCAGCTATTTTATTTTTAGTTCTAGGTTCTATCGTAATTGCTGGAATTGCATTTATAATTGAGTCTTTCCCTGCATGGTGGATATGGGGCTTTGTTTTTATTTTTGCAATTATTATTTTAATAAATATGCTTTATCCAGTAATTAGAGATAAAATGTTTGATAAGTTTGAAAAGCTAAAAGATAAAGAACTTGAAGTTAAAATTGAAAAACTATTAGATGAAGTTGGATTTAAAAGTTCAGGTGTATTTTCAGTAGATGCAAGTAAACGAGATAATAGATTAAATGCATATTTTGGAGGATTAGGTAGTACTAAAAGAGTTGTATTATTTGATACATTAATTGAAAAACTAACACATAATGAATTATTAGCTGTTCTAGGCCATGAATTAGGACACTTTAAAAATGGTGATATTCTTAAAAATATCGGTATTATGGGACTTGTGATGTTTGTATTTTTTGCAATTTTTGGTAATTTACCTGAAGAATTATTCTTAGGCTTATCTTTAAATCAAGAAGCTTCATCAATCATAGTTGTTTTCTTGATTTTTTCTCCAATATTATCATTTTTCTTAATGCCTTTAATATCACTTATTTCACGACATAATGAATATGCAGCAGATGAATTTGGTTCTAACTTATCATCAAAAGATGACTTAGTAAATGCATTATTAAAGTTAGCAAATGAAAATAAATCATTTCCATTATCTCATCCTATATATATTTTCTTTTATTATTCTCATCCTCCTTTGACTGAAAGATTTAAAGAATTGGGATATGACGTACATAATAATAATGCAGCACAAGCTATAAAAGAAGATCTTCCTTATAATGAATAATGAGTTAATAGAAATTACTAACTTAACTTTAATTGTTTTAATAATAGTAGTATTAATAGGATTCCTAGGTATATTATTATTTTTAAAACAGAAATATAATAATAAACTAAATACTCTAGAAGTAGAATCAACACTTAAATTAAATGCATTAAATGAGAAAATTCAATTAAATAATACTTCTTACCAAACAGAAATAAATAGCTTACTTACTTCCAATAAAAAACTAGAAGAAGAAAAAAAATTAATCAAAGAAAGTTTAGAAGATAAGTTAAGAACTTTAGAAAAGCATACAGATGAAACCTTAGATAATATTACAGCAAATTATGAACTTAAATTATCTAACCAAGAAAGAATGTCTAAAGCTTTAGAGGAAAATTTTAACGAGAAAATTAAGTTATTAGAAGATTCAAAAGTTCAAATGAAAATTGAGTTTGAAAATTTAGCTAATAAACTCTTTGAAGAAAATCAAAAAAAATCAAATGTAAATTTATCTCAAGTACTAACTTCTTTTAAAGACCAATTAGAGTCATTTGGGAAAAGAGCAAATGATATTTACAATGAAGAAACAAAACAAAGAACATCTTTATTAACAGAAATTAAAACATTAAAAGATTTAAATAATCAAATTTCATCAGATGCAGTTAATTTAACAAAAGCATTAAAAGGTGAGAATAAAACTCAAGGTGATTGGGGTGAGATGATTTTATCTTCAATTCTAGATCAAACAGGTCTTAGAGAAGGTAAAGAATACGATACTCAAGGATCATATATAGATAAAGATGGAAAAATTTTAAGACCTGATGTAATAGTACATCTTCCTTCACAAAAAGATATTATTATTGATTCAAAAGTATCTTTAAATTCATATTTATCTCATACTAAAAGTGAAGATAAATTAGAAAAAGAAATAGCAGTTAAAGATCTTATAAAGTCAATGACAAATCATATCAAAGGTTTGAGTGCAAAGAAATATGAAGATATTGAAGGAGTAAAAACATTAGATTTTGTTTTAATGTTTGTACCAATTGAAGGTGCTTTTTTATTAGCTTCAAATGAAGATAAAAATTTATTTAAAATGGCATTTGAACATAACATTATGCTTGTATCTCCATCAACTTTATTTGCTACATTAAGAACAATTGAAAATATCTGGAGAAACGAACATCAAAATGAAAATGCTCAAATTATTTCTAAAAAAGCGGCAGATTTATATAATAAATTATATGGTTTTGTAAAAGATATTGAAGAAATTGGTTTAAATATCAACAAAACACAAAAAGCTTACGATAATGCATTTTCAAAACTAGCAACTGGTAATGGAAATCTTATTAAAAGATCAGAAGAGTTTTTAGAATTAGGGGTTAAGCCTAAAAAATTAATAAATACTAAAAATAGCTAAAGATATATTACTTTAATTGATTTAAAAGTAATATATCCACTAAATCTCCTGCTTTTATATCTTGACTATCTTCTTTTTGGATTAAGATTGCAGGGTTTTCAAGCATATTTGTTAAAATCGCACTTGTCCCTTTTTTCTTTCCATCAAAATTTATTCTATATTCATTATTAACATATTCAACATTACATGCTGTAAATACAGTCTTAGGCATTCTTCGAGGTATTTCTTCACTAATTCTAGCTTTTACAATAGGTAAAGATTCATTAGCTTCTCTAAATCTATATATCAAAGGTAATACATAAAGAATTGCACATACAGTTGAAGAATATGCAAAACCTGGAAGTGCAATAATTGTTTTACCATCTTTAACTGCAACTAGTATATGCATACCTGGCTTTATAGTAACACCATGAAATAAAACTTCCGCATTTAATTTATCTTTGATTACATCTTGAACAAAATCATAATCACCAACAGAAACACCACCAGTAGTTACAACAATATCTGCTTTTTGTAAAGCAGTTTCTAATAGATTTGTAATTGATTCAATATCATCTTCTACTATTCCCATTTGAAGAGTATTTGCACCATTTTTTTTACACAAAGCTTCAATTGTTAAATGATTTGAGCTTCTAATTTGAGCTTCATTTGTTTGAACTTCACCTAAATCAAGTATTTCACTTCCTGTACTTGCAATTGCAACCGTTGGGTTTACAATAACATTTATTTGAGCAATATTTAAAGATGCTAATACTCCGACTTCTGCAAAACCTATTACTGTACCTTTTTTGATAAGTACTTCATCTTTTGCATAGTTTTCACCAATAGCTCTAGTTGCAAAACCAAAAGGAACTGCTTTTGTAATTTTAATACTATTTCCTGTTAATTCAACATTTTCAATTGGAACTAGAGTATCACTTCCTTTGGGCATTAATGAACCTGTAAACGTTTTAATACAAACACCAGTATCAACAATAGATTCAACGATACTTCCAGCTGGATTTTTGTCTATAATTGTGATTGCTCCATTATTTATATTTTCAAATTTTATTGCATAGCCATCCATTCCTGAAGTTGGTAATTCTGGACTATTATGATCTGCAATAACATCATTTGCAATAACTTTTCCTATTGCGTCAACAATAAAAAGTTTTTGTGTAGTAGGTTTATTTAATTTTATATTGTTTAATATTTCAATTGATTTGTCATAACTTATAAATTCTCTCATTTTTTTCCTAATTATTTTGAATTCTGTGTAATATAATCTTTGTATTTTAAAGCAGTATTATAACTTACTTGGGCTTCTTTTGCAACAGAATAGATTGTTATTTTTTGATTAAACATTCTCATCATATTCACAGAGGCTTCTATCTTTTTTTTTGCAACTTCTTGTCTTGTTTTTGTAGCTTTTTTTGTAGCATTTGTTTTTTTATGTGTAATACTTTTATTATATTTTTCTTCTTCAATATGAAGTTTTTTATACAACTCAGCTTGTCCATGTTCTTTACATAACTCTTGTAAAACTTTTAATTCTTTAGGTGATATTGTGATTCTAATTTTAAAGACCTTTTAATTATTTTAAATTTGTTTAATATTGATATATCCAAATGAAATAGCTTATATAAACTATAAAAGGATATTAGTAGTTATACATATAATTTTTAGTAGGGAATTATATACTATTTTTATAAAAGACTGGTAAAAAATGTTCTACTCTTAAGGTTTTATAAAAATTTAGATATAATCTCAAAAATTTTATGTAGGATTTATATATTGGTAGAATTAAGCAAAAAAATATCTTCATTAGTAGGTAAAACTAATGCAGAATATGGGTTAATAAAAGAGGGTGATAAAGTACTAATAGGCTTTTCAGGTGGTAAAGATTCTTTAACTTTATTACATACTCTAAATAGAATGAAAAAAGTTGCACGTTTTAATTTTGAATTTAAGGCTATTACCGTTACATATGGAATGGGTGAGCAAGTACAATTTTTAAGTGATCACTGTAAAGAGCATGGAATTGATCATGAAATTATAGATACACAAATTTTTGAGTTAGCTGGTGAAAAAATTAGAAAAAATTCTTCATTCTGTTCATTTTTCTCAAGAATGAGAAGAGGGTACTTATATACAGCAGCATTAGAGCAAGGCTTTAACAAAGTAGCTTTAGGTCATCATTTAGATGATGCTATGGAATCTTTTTTTATGAACTTTTTCTATAATGGAACAATGAGAACAATGCCTCCTATTTATAAAGCTGAAAATGGTCTTGAAGTAATTCGTCCATTAATTTTTTGTAGAGAAAGACAATTAAGAGCATTTGCTGATAGAAATGAAATTAATGTAATTGGTGATGAAGCATGTCCTGGTTTAAGATTTGATGTAAAAATGCCACATGCTAGAGCAACTACAAAAGAATTATTAGCAAAATTAGAAGCAGATAATCCACAAATATTCGTATCAATGAAAGCTGCATTTTCAAACTTTCAACCTGCAACATTTTTTAAAAAAGAAGATTTAAATAGAATTATAGAAGATGAAGATTTATAGATGAAAATTTTAGTTTCTTCTTGTCTTTTAGGTGAAGATGTAAGATATGATGGTAATAATTCATCAATTGCAATGGGTTCATCTTTTACATTTTCACAAAAAGAGTTATTTATGGATATTCTTTGTGATAATGAAATATATTCTTTCTGTCCAGAAGTTTCAGCAGGTTTAGGAATACCTAGACTACCTGCTGAGATACTTAGTGCTACAAAGCCTTTTAAAGTAGAAAGAGAAAATGAAGAAGATGTAACAATTTCTTTTTTAATTGCAGCTAAGAATACTCTTGATATTTGTAAAAATGATAATATTAAAGTTGCACTACTAAAATCAAAATCTCCATCTTGTGGAAATATTGAGATATATGATGGAACATTTTCAAATACTTTGATTAAAGGTCAAGGTTTAACAGCAAAACTTTTAGAAGAAAATGATGTAAGAGTATTTAATGAAATGCAATTAGATGAATTAAAAGCTTTTATAGAAACAAACTAATTGTTTCTATAAACTTTCATCTACTAGATTTGATAATCTAAGTGGGTCAAGTGCTCCACTTACTCTTTTAACTTCTTCGCCATCTTTATAAACTACAAGTGTAGGTATTGATCTAATATTAAACTTTGCTCCTAAAGCTTGATGTGCCTCAGTATTTACTTTTACAAATAATGCTTTTAGTGAATACTTTTGTGCTACTTCTGTAAATATTGGAGCCATCATTTTACAAGGGCCACACCAAGGTGCCCAAAAATCAACAATAACTGGAATATCAGAATTCACTACAACATGATCAAAGTTTGATTCATCTAGTTCTATTGGAGTCGTTTCTAATAATGAGTTTTTACACTCTCCACAGTTTGCTTTTGAGTAAGAGTCCTTTTTAGGAATTGCATTTACTTTTAAACATGATGGGCATATTACATTTATTTTGTTCATCTTTTATCCTTTATTGCTTAATAATCATAAGCTACTTTATATTTTGGATCATCTTCTTCATAAGTACAAAATTGTCCAGCATTTTTCATAATTGATTTACATTCAGCACTTAAATGTCTTATTTTTACTGTCTTTCCAGCTTCTAAATATTTTTTAGTGATTGCATCAACTGCTTCAACACCTGATATATCCATAACTCTAGCATCTTTAAAATCTAACACAATATTTTCTGGGTCATGTTTAATATCAAAGTTATCGTTAAAAGCTGTCACACTCCCAAAGAACAATGGTCCATCAAAATCATAAACTTTAGTACCATCATCTTCTTTACGTGTTTTAGCAGTTACTTTTGCATGTTTCCAAGCAAAAACAAGTGCTGATATAATTACACCAGAAATTACAGCTATTGCTAAATCTGCAACAATAGTAATAGAAGTAACAGTAACTAATACAAATGCATCACTTTTAGGCATTTTTGTAATTCTTGCAAAAGAACTCCATTCAAATGTACCAATTGAAACCATAAACATAATACCAACTAAAATAGCAACAGGAATAATATTTAAAAGATCAGTTAATGTAGCAACTAGTAATATAAGACCAATTGAAGCTACAACTCCAGAAAGTCTACCAAGACCACCTGAGGTATAGTTAATAATAGATTGTCCAATCATTGCACATCCAGGCATTGCACCAAATAAACCACAAGTAATATTTCCAGTACCTTGAGCAATACATTCTTGATTTGCACTACCTCTTGTTCCAGAAATTTCATCTAAAACAGAAAGTGTTAGAAGCGATTCAATAACACCAACAAGTGCTACTATAATTGCATATGGAAGTACTAGTTTTAAAGCTTCAAAATCTAAAATTACATCAGGAACATGAAAACTTGGTAATAATCCTTTGAATTGACTTAAGTTTGCTAAATCACCAACAAGCTTAGTATCAGTACCTGTTATATAAACTCCAAGTGTAAATACAATAATTGCAATAAGCCCAGCTGGAACCGCTGCTGTAAACTTTGGTAAAAAATACATAGTTGCCATAGTTCCTAAGATTATTGCGTACATAATTATTCCAGCACCATCTAAAAATTTAAATTGACTAGTTGCAATTACAACTGCTAAACCATTTACAAAACCATGAAGAGCTGGTTGTGGAACTAAACGAATAAATTTACCCATTTTAAAAGCACCAATAGAGATTTGTATAATTCCTGCAACAATAGCTGTTAAAGTTATATATTGAACTATTCCAAAAGAAAGAGCATCGCCACTTAAACCTTGGGCTATTAATATCTCTTTAGAGGCTAAACTTACCCCTACTAAAACAATAGCAACTGCACCAGTTGCACCTGAAATCATACCAGGTTTTCCACCCATAAGTGCAGTAATTAATCCTAAGATAAATGCTGCATATAATCCAACAATTGGACTTACTTGTGCAATAAATGAAAAAGCAATAGCTTCAGGAACTAGTGCAACAGCTACAACAAGTCCTGATAAGATATCACTTTTCGCGTTTTTTCCTATAAAAGTATCTTTTATATTTAACAAATTTTAAACCTTTTTATCATTTTGATTATTAAGTATTTCGCGATTATATCTAAGTGTTAATTGAAACTTTATTAATTTTATTTAAATGATTTTTAATGCATGAAATTTATGAGGCCATAAAATGCTTAAAATTATTCTATTATCTTTGTTGCTTTTGTTATTGATGCTACATAAATAGTATGCTTGGTCTTTTATTATCTACATTATCTAATAAGAAATCACAAAACTATTACTGTAGGGACTTTATTAGCTGGTCTTAGAATAAGATTTGTAATCGATAATTAAATATTTTTTAGATAGAATATCAAAATTATTAATTAATATTCAAAACAAAATAACAACTTTAAATACAACATACTCAAGGGAGAATAATGTCTTTTTTATTCAATAAATATAATCATTTTAACTTAGCTAATATTGTAACTTTTTTCAATATTGCATCAGGAATTTTCGCTATTTATTTTCTAACACATCAAGAATTTTTCGCAGCAGCACTTTTTGCATGGCTTGCGGGTGGTTTTGATATTATTGATGGAAAAATTGCTAGAAAATATGAACTTTCTACTGAGTTTGGAATTCAATTAGATTCATACGCAGATTTTTTATCTTTTGTTATTGTTCCAACAATGTTTATATACTTTGCAGTAATTGATACAAAAGAATTAATGTTATACACACCTTTGATTATCTTTGCATTTGTTTATTATGTTATTTCTGGCTTACGAAGGTTAATTCAGTTTAACATAAATGCCCAAGAGGGTGAGGTTGCTAAACATTTTATTGGAATCCCTACTCCTTTGGGAGCTATTTTACTATGGCTTGTATATTTAATTTATTTAACAGGGTTTATAAATGAAAACGTTGTTTTAGGATTTATGATAATTATTGGGTATTTATTAAACTCAAAAATTAAAATTCCTCATTTATAAGTTTAGTTGATAAATGAATAATGAAGTTGTAAGTATCGACTTAGGCTCTAATTCTTTTAGAGTATTAAAGTACGATTGCTTTAATCAAAAAGTAATAAGTGATTATCATGAAGTTGTTGGAACAGCAGATGGATTGGTTGAAACAGGTATTATTTCAAAAGCTGCAGAACAAAGAGTAATAAAAGCTTTACTTTTATCAATCAAAAAAGTTAATTATGATCCAAGTAAAGCAATTGCTGTTACTACAGCTGCTATGAGAAAAGCTACAAATAATCAAGAAATTCTTAAAAGTTTTGAACAGAAAACTGGTGTAAAGTTTAAAATTATTGATGGAATAGAAGAGGCTAGACTCACTTTAATTGCTGTTAAATATGCTTTAAAAAGAGAAAAGATTAATTCATCAAAATTTATACTTTTAGATATTGGTGGTGGTTCTACTGAAATTATAATTAACACTGATAATAAATATGAAGCACATAGTTTTGATTTTGGAATAGTTACAATGACACAAGAGTTTTTTCTTTATGACGATTTACAAAAAAACTTAAATTCAAGAAAAGATCAGGTTAAAAAATATTTAGATTCTTTGAATCTTAATCTAGAAGAATATGAATTTGTAGCAACAGCAGGAACACCTACGACTATAGCTGCAATAAAATTAGGGCAGGACTTTTTTTCATATGATAAAGACATTGTTAATGGAACTATTGTTGATTTAAATGATTTAACTAAGTGCTTAAGCATTATAAAAAACTCAACAAAACAAGAACTTAGAACCTTAGTAGGACGAGGAAAAGTTGAGTTTATTCAAGTTGGAATATATATTTATCAAGCAATTTTTGAAGTTTTAGGAAAAAAAGAATCTATAGTTTTAGATGATGGTTTAAGAGAAGGTGTTGCTATAAATCATTACTTAGAAAAGCAAGAAAATACATAAAATATTTTTACGAATCATGAATTCTTAAGAGTGTTAACCGACAATTAATATTTCTTTTTGTAGAATATCTCCTTATTTTAAAACGGAGAAAGACAATGAAAATGACTGGCGCTAAAATGGTTGTAGAATCATTACATCAAGAAGGGGTTGAAGTAGTATTTGGATATCCTGGAGGTGCTATCATGAACGTCTACGATGAAATTTATAATCAAAACAATTTTGAACATATTTTAAACAGACATGAGCAAGCTTCAATTATAGCGGCTCAAGGTTATGCTAGATCTACTGGAAAAATTGGAGTTGCTATTGTAACTTCAGGACCTGGGTTTACAAATGCAGTTACTGGATTAGCAGATGCATATATGGATTCTATTCCGTTAGTAGTTATTTCAGGACAAGTTCCTACTCATATTATTGGAACAGATGGTTTTCAAGAAATTGATGCTGTAGGAATTTCTAGACCTTGTACAAAGCATAATTACTTAGTAAACAATATAGAAGATTTACCTAGAATTATCAAAGAAGCTTTTCACATTGCTAGTACTGGAAGACCAGGACCTGTACATGTTGATATTCCAAAAGATATAACAGCTCAAATGGGAGATTTTGTATATCCTAAAGAAATTGATCTTCCAACATACAAACCAACTGTTGATTACAATAAAAAACAACTAAAAAGAGCACTGGCAGAACTTAGTAAGGCAAAAAAACCATTATTATATATTGGTGGTGGAGCAGTTTTAGCAAATTGTGCTTATGAAATTAGAGAATTAGCAAAAAAATTAAATATTCCAGCTGTTGAAACACTAATGGCAAGAGGTGCTATGGGTGATGAAAATCCTCTATTCTTTGGAATGTTAGGTATGCATGGAGAATTTGCAGCTAATATGGCAGCACATGAAACAGATCTTCTAATCTCATTAGGTGCCCGATTTGATGATAGAGTTACAGGTAGATTAGACGAGTTTGCATCGAAAGCAAAAGTTATCCATGTAGATATTGATCCTACAAGTATCAGTAAACTAGT
>CAJQLJ010000035.1 GCA_905479135.1 uncultured Campylobacterales bacterium
CCGCGCCACTTTGTATTTACTTAATGTGACCCGTTAGCTCAGCTGGTAGAGCATCTCCCTTTTAAGGAGGTGGCCGATGGTTCGAATCCATCACGGGTCACCATTTATAAATGTTAATAAATTTTATGGTCCCTTCATCTAATGGTTAGGATTTTGGATTTTCATTCCAACCATAGGGGTTCGAATCCCCTAGGGATCACCAATATTATTCAGCATTTATCCGGTCGATTAGCTCAGTTGGTAGAGCGCTACCCTTACAAGGTAGACGTCGCAAGTTCGAGTCTTGCATCGACCACCATTTTTAAGAATCCTAAAATACAGTGGTATTGATTTTTAAATCTTATTTTAACAGTGACATCTATTTACAATTCATTGTACTTAGTATTTTTAAGCGCGGTAGTAGTTTAGTTGGTTAGAACGCCTGCCTGTCACGTAGGAGGTCGAGGGTTCGAGTCCCTTCTACCGCGCCACTTTGTATTTACTTAATGTGACCCGTTAGCTCAGCTGGTAGAGCATCTCCCTTTTAAGGAGGTGGCCGATGGTTCGAATCCATCACGGGTCACCATTTATAAATGTTAATAAATTTTATACTCCCTTCATCTAATAATCTAAACTCTTTATAAAGTAACTTTTTATATATAACACTGTATTCTACTATTACTAAAATTTACACAGGATAGTTCTTAATGTTAAAAGCAAAAAGCTTGTACCATCTAATTGTTTATAGTATTTTATTTATTGTTGTTTTAATTTCATTTTTCACATTCATCATTATTAGTAATGCACATGAAGAACTTCAAGAGAAAATTGTAACTTTAAATACAGATTACAGAAATAAGCAACAAGAACTCTTAATAAATGATGTTAATACTGCTATTAATTTTATTAAATATACTCATAACAAATATAAGTATATTAAAGATGATGAAACTATTAAAAAAGAAGTTATCCATGCTATTAATGAAATGAGACTAAAAAATAGTATAAATGAATATTTATTTATTTATGATTTTAATGGTAAGTCAATACATCATCCAATAGCAAAAAATGACGTAGGAAAAAATTTATATGAAGCAACTGATATTAATGGAAAAAAAGTAATAAAAGAATTGATTCAAGTTTCTAAAAAAGATTTAGGTGGTTTTGTAGAATATAAATGGTATAAACCAGATATATCTCAAAATATACAAAAAATATCTTATGCCCAGTCATATGACCCTTGGAACTGGACTTTGGGAAAAGGAGTTTATTTAGACAAAATAGACAGGCTTGTTCAGAATAAAAAAAATGAATATGATCAAAAAATATCTGATTATACTTTGCAAATAACTTCTTTGACTATAATGCTAGTTTTATATTCAATATTTATATATAAAAATGCAACTATTTTAATCGTAAGCGATGTAAAAGAAATTGGAAAGTATTTTAAAGAATCACAGAAAAATGATAAACCACTTAATCAAAATCGGTTAATTTTTGGTGAATTTAAAGTAATAGCAAATTATGCTACTGATGCAATGAATAATATAAAATTAAAAACACATATGCTAGAAGATTTAAACAAAAATCTTGAATATAAAGTTGATGAAAAAACTAAAGAATTAACAAAACTTATTGATTCACAAAAAAAATTCATAAACAATTCTGTACATGAAATAAATACTCCACTCGCAATAATACAAACAAATATAGATTTATTAAAAATGAATACACCTAACAACAAATATATAACACATATAGAATCAGGTGCAAAAATTATTCAATATATTTACGACGATCTGTCATACTTAATTAAAAAAGATAGAGTTATTTACGAAAAAGAGTATTTAAATATATCAGATATATTATCTCAAAGATTAGAATTTTTTCATGAAATTGCAACATCTAATTCATTACATTTTAAAAGCAAAATAGAAGAAGACATTTATATAAAGTTTAATATCACTGAATTTCAAAGAATAATAGATAATAATTTATCTAATGCAATAAAGTATTCATTTGCAAAATCTCCAATATTTATAAATCTTAAATATATAAATGATGATCGTGTAGAGTTCACAGTTACAACGAATTCTAAGAAAATAAATTTTACAGATAAAATTTTTGATGATTTCTATAGAGAAAATACTAATAGAGGTGGTTTTGGTTTAGGACTTAAGATTGTCAAAGAAATTTGTGATAAAAATTTAGTTATAATCAACTTACAATCTGACAATAAAGAAACAAAATTTACTTATAGGTTTAGAATAAATGAAAATATTACTGCTTGAAGATGAATTAATGTTAAATAACGCAATTTGCGAATATTTAAAAGGTATAGGTCATATTATTGAAAGTTTTACTGATGGTCAAGAAGTTTTAGATAATGTTGACACATCTTATGACTTATTAATACTTGATATAAATGTTCCAACTAAAGATGGATTTGAAATATTAGAAGAACTTAATGCTAAAAAAATATATATTCCAGCAATTTACATATCTGCTTTAATAGATATTGAAGATATAACAAAAGCGTATAATTTAGGATGTAGAGAGTACATAAAAAAACCTTTTCATTTAGAAGAATTAGGTATAAAAATAAATCAAATATTAAAAAAAGATCAAAATAAAACTACACATATTAAATTTTCTGAAAATTATTCTTACTCTAAAGATAAACAAACATTGTATTTTAATGCTGAACCACAAAATCTTACTAAAAAACAATTAGAAATAATTCATATTCTAGCACTTAATATTAATATGATTGTTGACTTTGAAAGATTTAGAATTGATATTTGGGATGGAGAGAATATTGACAATCCAACAATAAGAGCAGAGATTTCTAGATTAAAAAAAGCATTAAAAGAAGATTTCATAAAAAATATCAGAGGTTTAGGTTATAAAATAGACAGATATTATTCAGTATAAAAAACCCTAAAAAAAGGGTTTATACTGATTTTTAAATAGTAAAAACTCACTTTATTTAAAAAAAATTAAAAAAAAAATCAATTGCTATCTTTTTGCTATATTAATTCATTATACTTTCAGTGTTAAATTATTAAACAATTTTTGTTTGATAAAAATAATTAAGGAGAGCAGAATGAGTCCAGAAAAAGCACAAGCATACTGGAAAGAAAATATTTCTATGATCATTAAACTTTTAGTAGTTTGGTTCGTAGTTTCTTTTGGTTGCGGTATTTTATTTATTAACGAACTTAACGCTATTGAAATCAGTGGAGTTAAATTAGGTTTTTGGTTTGCACAACAAGGTGCAATTTATGTATTTGTAATACTAATTTTTGTTTATGTTAAAGCAATGAGTAGTATTGACGAAAAATACGGCGTACACGAGTAGAAAGGAAAAACTATGGAATTACAATCATTAATTTATCTATTCGTAGGTATTACATTCGCAATTTATATTGGTATTGCACTTTGGGCTAAAGCTGGTTCAACGAAAGAGTTTTATGTTGCAGGTGGTGGAGTTCATCCAGTTGCAAATGGTATGGCTACTGCAGCTGACTGGATGTCTGCGGCTTCATTTATTTCACTTGCGGGAATTATTTCTTTCAAAGGTTCTGATGGTGGTGCTTACTTAATGGGTTGGACTGGTGGATACGTTCTACTAGCTATGTTATTAGCTCCTTACTTAAGAAAGTTTGGTAAATTTACAGTTCCTGATTTTGTTGGTGACAGATATTATTCTGATACTGCAAGACTTGTTGCTGTTATTGGTGTTATTTTTGTATCGTTTACATATGTTGCGGGACAAATGAGAGGGGTTGGGATTGTATTCTCAAGATTCTTACAAGTTGATGTAAATACTGGTGTTCTTATCGGTATGGGTATTGTATTCTTCTATTCTGTATTAGGTGGAATGAAAGGTATTACATATACACAAGTTGCTCAATATGTTGTTATGATTTTTGCATACATGATTCCTGCAATCTTTATTTCATTACAAGTTACTGATACATTCTTACCACAATTTGGTATTTTTGCACAAACTACTTTCGCATTTGATTCAGGTGTTCAAACAATTCCTGAAGGAACTTATCTACTACATGCACTTGATACTGCTGTAACAGATTTAGGTTTTGGTGCTTATACACAACCAGGTAACTTATGGAACACATTTATGTTAACTACAGCATTAATGCTTGGTACTGCTGGTTTACCACATGTTATTGTTAGATTCTTTACAGTACCAACTGTACAAGATGCTAGAATATCTGCAGGTTGGGCTCTAATTTTTATTGCTATTATGTATACAACTATTTCTTCAGTTGCTGCATTCTCAAGAGTTAACTTAATTAAAAATGTTCAAAATGTTGAATATGCTGCATTTGTTGATGGTAAATTAACTCATCCAGATGGAACACCAAATAATGGTGGATGGTTCAAAACTTGGGAACAAGGTGGATTATTAGCATGGACAGATAGAAATGGTGATGGTAAAATTCAATATGCTCCAGGTGCTGCTTTTGATGGCGCTAAAGGTAAACCTCAATTTGATGGTACAAAAGTTACTGAAAATGGTAATAGAGCTACTACAAATGGTAAACCAGCTGGAAACACTGGTAAAATTGAAAATGAATTATACGTAGATAGAGATATTATGGTTCTTGCGAATCCTGAAATTGCTAACTTACCTAACTGGGTAATTGCATTCATCGCAGCTGGTGGACTTGCAGCAGCATTATCTACAGCAGCAGGATTATTACTTGTTATTGCTTCAGCTATTTCTCATGACCTTATGGGACAAGTTGTATTCAAAGACAAAGAAACTGGAAAATCTACTTTAACTGAGAAATCAGAATTAATGTGGGCAAGAGTTTCAGCTATTATTGCTATTTGTGTTGCTGGTTACTTAGGAATTAACCCTCCTGGTTTCGTTGCACAAGTTGTTGCATTAGCATTTGGTATTGCTTCAGCAGCGTTCTTCCCTACAATTATCCTTGGGGTATTTGATAAAAGAATGAATAAAGAAGGTGCAATTGCTGGTATTTTAACTGGTCTTGTTGTTACTATTGGATATGCAGTTTACTTCATATGGGGTCCAGGAACACCATCTGAGTACTTCTTAGGAATTTCTCCTGCATCGTTTGGTACAATTGGTACAATTTTACATATCATTGTAGCATTTGCTGTATCTAGAATGACTCCTCCTCCACCACAAGAGATTCAAGATCTTGTTGAGAGAATTAGGATTCCTTCAGGTGCTGGTGAGGCTGTAGATCACTAGTCACATTTACTAAAAAGTATGCCTTCTGGCATACTTTTAGTATTTTTTTATGTTATTGTCTTATAATATAAAAAAATACTAACTCAAGGAAAAACTTAATGAGCTTAAGAGATCAGGAAGCCTTTCTTTCAAATATCCATCCTTTCGAAGTTTTAGACAAAAATCAAATTAATAACTGTATTAAACACATGGATATTGCCTATTATCCTAAAGATTCTATATTGATAAGTCCAGAAAAAATATCAGATCATTTTTTTATAATTATCAAAGGTTCAGTATATGAATATAAAGATGATGAAGTAATAATGGATTATCATCATGAAGATTCGTTCGATGCAAACTCCCTTATTTATAACGAAACAAAAAATACATTTAGAGTACATGAGGATTTAATTTGTTATGAACTTGAAAAAACTACATTTTTAAAACTTATTGAAGAAAATGTAAGATTTAAAGATTTCTTTTTAAAAAATCTTGTAAATAAGATTCAAACATTAAAAGACAAAGAATATACCTCGGAATTATCATCATTTATGATAGCAAGAGTTGAAGATGCTATTATTAATGAAGCATGTATTGTAAATGAAAATACAAAACTTATTGATGCAATTGAAAAGTCTATGAACTTTAAGACATCTACAATTATTGTAAAAAAAGAAGATGCTACATATGGAATAATTACAGATTCACTTCTAAAAGTAAAGGTACTATTAGAGGGTAAAGCATTAAATATACCTGTTAAAGATATTGCAGTTTTTCCTTTAATGACAGTTTGTGATGATGATTATTTATTTGATGCTTTAACAGTTTTAATTAAAAGAAATATAAAAAGAATTGGTGTAACTAATAATGAAGGTAAAATGATAGGAATATTGGAACAAATTGATGTCTTATCTCATTTTGCTAATAACACATTTGTTGTTGATACAAAAATCAAAAAAGCTAAAACAATAGAAGAATTGAAAAGCTCTAGTAATGATTTAATTAATATAATAAAAAGTCTTCATGCAAAAGGCGTAAAAGTAAATCACATATCAAATTTAATTGGACAATTAAATACAAAAGTCTATCAAAAATTATATAACTTGGTTGTACCTAGTGAATTGAAAAAGAATGCATGTTTAATAGTTATGGGAAGTGAAGGAAGAAACGAACAAATAATAAAAACTGATCAAGATAATGCTTTGGTTATAAAAGATGGAATTGATGTTGAACAATACAGACCTTATATGCAGAATATTACAGATCATCTAATAGATTTTGGATATCCTCGTTGTAAAGGAAATATAATGGTTTCAAACCCTTTTTGGTGTAAAACAGTTAGTGAATACAAGAATGAAACAAAAAGATGGATTGATGCTCCTGATATGCAAAACTATATGGATTTAGCAATATTCTTTGATTCTTTTGCAGTTGCTGGAGATAAAGATTTATTAATTAATTTGAAAGATGATTTATTTGAAAAACTACACGATCAAGATATATTTATGGCTTATTTTGCAAAAGCAACACTTGCTTTTGATACTCCTAGTACTGTTGCTAATTTTATGACTAAAGTACATTTTATAGATATTAAAAAAACAGCAGTTTTCCCAATTGTACAAGGAATCCGTTCTTTAGCCTTAAAAGAAAAAATTAGAGAAACCACAACGGTAAAAAGAATCAAAATATTAAAAGATAGAAAAATTTTAGAAAAAGAAAAAGCAGAAGAATTGCTAGAAGCATTTGATGTTGTAAATACATTAAGATTAAAATCACAGTTAGAAAAAATACTCGAATATAAAGAAATTGATAATCAAATTGATACACATACTTTAGGTAAAATAGAGAGAGATTTATTAAAAGATTCTTTTAAAATTGTGATTGATTTTAAAAAATTCATTTCTTATTCCTTTAAAATTGATAAGATTTCATAATGTTTGACAATTTTTTTAAAAATTGGAATAAAAAAAAGTTAAAAGATAAAGATTTTGATTTTTTGTTTGATGAACCGACACCAAATGAGTATGTATGCTTAGATTGTGAAACAACTGGATTAAGTCCAAGAAAAGATGAAATACTTTCTATTGGTGCAGTTAGAATAAAAAATAATAAAGTTATTATGAGAGAAACATTTAATATATTTGTAAAACCTTCAAAAAATATTAGTAGTGAATCTATTAAAATTCACCAGATACGACCAGTAGATTTAGAGAATGCTGTAAGTCCAAAAGAAGCAATTTATAAAATTCTTAATTTTATAGGTCCTAGTCCTATTGTAGGTTATTATATAAAATTTGATATTGCAATGATTTCTAAATATACAAAAAAATATTTAGGAATAACATTACCAAATGAAAGTATTGAGGTGTCCTCAATGTTCTTTAAATCAAAAAAGAAGACTAGCGAATATGAATTTATAGATCTAAAATTTGATACTATTATGAAAGAACTCAATATTCCAACTCTTGGTAAACATGATGCCTTAAATGATGCAATCATGACTTCGATGATGTTTTTAAAATTAAAAGACATTACACCTGCAAAAACTACATTCTACACAAGCTAAAATTATTTTCATATCTATTTAAGTCATATTTTAAATAAATATGAAAAATTTATTGCTTTTAATATTAATAATCCCATAACGTTTAAATTATAAACAATTTGTACAATAATTATACATAAGAAGTAAGAAAAAAATACTTACAACTGCTTAATACAGTGCTTTTATTACAAAAATACACATCTTAAATATTTTATAAATATTATGTATATTTTATGTACTTTTTGCAAAAAAAAATATACAATGTAGGTAGAAAAAGATTATTATGCAATGCTATTTGTTTGCTATTGTTTTAATTTATAATCTTTCACTAAAATCTAATAAAAGAGGATTACTTAATGGGTTTAATTGAGAATATCAAAGAAAAAGCAAAATTACAATTAAGAACAATTGTTCTTCCTGAGTCAGAAGACGAAAGAGTACTTAAAGCTACACAACAAGTATTAGAAGAAAAAACAGCAAATGTTGTTTTAATTGGAAATGAAGACACAATTAAAAAAGATGCAGTTGCATGTGGAGCAAATATTGAAGGTGCTACAATTATTGATCCTAAAAAATTCGATAACATTGAGACTTATATTAATGAATTAGTTGAACTTAGAAAGAAAAAAGGTCTAAGTAAAGAAGAAGCTACAGAAATTATGACTACAGAACCTAGATTTTTTGGTTGTATGATGGTAAGACTAGGTGATGCAGATGGTCTTGTTGCTGGTTCGAACTCTCCTACATCAGATGTTTTAAAAGCAGCTATTCAAGTTATTAAAACAGCACCTGGAATAAATACAGTATCATCTGCTTTCATTATGGAAACAGCTGATGGAAAATTCGGTGATAATGGATTAATCCTTTTTGCAGACTGTGCTGTTATTCCTGAGCCAAATGCAGAACAACTAGCTGATATTGCATGTGCAACAGCTGCAACTGCTTCATCTGTAGTTGGTTTAGACCCTAGAGTTGCTATGTTATCATTTTCAACAAAAGGGAGTGCCAATCATCCTTTAGTTGATAAAGTACAATATGCCGTTGACATATTAGAAGACAGAAATGTAGATTTTTCATTTGATGGTGAAATGCAAGCTGATGCTGCAATTGTTGAAGCAATTGGGGCTAAAAAAGCACCAGGTTCTGAGGTAGCTGGAAAAGCAAATGTATTAGTATTCCCTGATTTACAATCTGGAAATATTGGATATAAACTAGTACAAAGATTCGCAGGAGCAGCTGCACATGGTCCAGTTGTTCAAGGTTTAGCAAAACCAGTAAATGATTTATCACGTGGATGTTCAGTAGAAGACATTTCAAACTTAGTAGCTATTACAGCAACTCAAATCAAATAATTAAATAAAAGGAAATAATATATGTTAGTATTTATCTTAAACGCAGGAAGTTCATCTTTAAAGTATCAATTAATGAATCCAGTTTCTCAAGAAACTTTAGCAGTTGGTCTTTGTGAAAGAATTGGAATTGATGGTGTTATTAAACATGAATTTGCTAATGATCAAAAACTAAAATTAGAAGTTTCTATGCCAACTCATAAAGAAGCAATTGAACTAGTTTTAAAAACATTATGTGAAGGTGAAGGAAAAGTTATTGAATCAATTGATGATATTGATGCAATTGGTCATAGAGCTGTTCATGGTGGTGAAGATTTTGCTGGTTCAGTAATGGTTACTGATGAAGTTATTGCTAAGATGAAAGAATTAATTCCTTTAGCTCCATTACATAATCCTGCAAATATTATGGGTATGGAAATTTGTCAAGATTTAATGCCAGGTAAACCTAATGTTGCTGTATTTGATACAGCATTCCACCAAACTATGCCAGATTATGCTTTTATGTATCCATTACCACATGAACAATATACTAAAAATGGTGTTAGAAAATATGGTTTCCATGGAACATCTCACTATTTCGTATCAAATGAAGCTATTAAAATGTTAGATAACAAAGCTGATAGTAAAATTATAGTTTGTCACTTAGGAAATGGTTCATCTGTTTCTGCTGTAAGAGATGGTAAATCAATTGATACATCTATGGGTCTTACTCCAGTACAAGGTTTAATGATGGGTACAAGATCTGGTGATGTTGGAGCTGGTGCAATTCAATACATGATGGATACTGAAAAATGGAGTATTCAAGAAATGTTAAACGTACTAAATAAAAAATCTGGTATCGTTGGTATTTCAGGAAAATCTTCTGATTTAAGAGAAGTATTAGAAGCTAGAGAAGCTGGTGATGATCAATGTAGATTAGCAGTTGATATGATTGCTTATATTATCAAAAAATATGTTGGTTCGTATGCTGCTGCACTTAATGGTGTAGATGCAATTTGTTTCACAGGTGGTATTGGTGAAAATGCTGCACTTATTAGAGAAAAAGTATGTTCAGGTTTAGAATTTATGGGCTTAACTTTAGATGAGACTAAAAATAATACTAGATCAGGAGATGCAAGAGCTATATCTAGTGATGATTCAAAAAGTAAAATTTTTGTTATTCCTACAAATGAAGAGTTTGTAATTGCAAATGATACTTATAAAATTGTTTCAGAACTAAAAAAATAGTTTCTTTTTTATTTTAAGAGATAAAGGCTTATTTGCCTTTATCTCTTATCTTCCTTTAGAAGCACTTGTAATTCTTCTGTTCCTTGGATTTCGAGGATTATTACTTTCATTATCTTTTTGTTTTTTCACTTCATTTTCCCATTTAGAAATTAAAGACTTACTATCATCTTTTTTACTAACTCTTTTTTTATCCGGAAATTTGATATTAGTTTTATTTTTACTTTTTTCTTTTTTATTAGATTCAAAAGTATTATTCGATCTTTCGTTTGTCTTAGAATTTAAATTAGAATTTGGTTTATTCTTTGCTCTATTATTAGATCTTTCGTTTGTTTTCTTTTGAATATTTGGTTTTGCTAATTTTGTTAAAGTAAATCCTTCAACAGGTACAACTTCTATTGATTTTTTAATTAGCTTTTCAATGTCACTTAAGAAGAAATATTCATCACTACATACTAAAGACATAGCAACACCTTCATTTCCAGCTCTTCCTGTTCTTCCAATTCTATGAACATAATCTTCAGAAACATTAGGTAATTCAAAGTTTACTACATGAGGTAAAAGTGCAATATCAATACCACGTGCAGCTATATCAGTTGCTACGAGAACTCTTATATCTTTAGATTTAAAATTACTCAAAGCTTTTGTTCGTGCACCTTGAGATTTGTTACCATGAATTGCAGCTGAAGATATTCCTTGTTTATTTAAAAATTCTGCTAGTTTATTGGCTCCATGTTTTGTTCTTGTGAAAACTAATACCTGATTCCAATTTCCCTCGTTTATTAAATGAGCTAATAAATGCTTTTTAGTATCTTTATTCACATAATGTACTACTTGGCTTACTTGATTAGAAGATGCATTTCTTCTTTCAACTTCAACTATTTTTGCATTATTTAGTAAACTTTCAGATAATTTTTTAATCTCATCAGAAAATGTTGCTGAGAATAAAAGTGTTTGTCTATGTTTTGGGATTATTGCTATTATTTTTTTCATATCATGAATAAAACCCATATCTAGCATTCTATCAGCTTCATCAAGAACAAAGAATTCTACCCTTGAAAGATCTATACATTTTTGACTAACAAGATCTAACAGTCTTCCAGGTGTAGCAATTACTATATCAACACCTTTTCTCAAAATTGCTTTTTGTGGATTAATTCCAACTCCTCCAAAAATAACTGCTGATTTTAAAGGTAAATATCTACTGTATGCTTCAATATTTTCAGCAACTTGAGATGCTAATTCTCTTGTTGGTGTTAAAACAAGTGCTTTAACATAATGTTTTTCTTTAGATGTACTTTTCTTTTTACTTAAAGTGTTTAATAAAGGAAGTGTAAAAGCTGCAGTTTTTCCTGTACCTGTTTGTGCTGCTGCTAAAATGTCATGTTTTTCTAAAACGATTGGAATTGCTTGTTCTTGTATTGGAGTTGGTTTTGTATAACCTTGTTCTTCAATAGCTTTTAGGATATCTGGATTTAATCCTAGTTCTGTAAATGTCATTAATTACCTTTGATTTTGTTATCTAACAAGAAACAGTATCTAGTCTAGTTCATGAATTAAATATTGAAAATATCAAAATATCAAAAATTTAGGGAAACAAAGAATAGTGAAGATTAATTACTAGAATTTTTCGAAGTATAACAGAATAAAAAGAATTTAACAAATAATTAAAGAATATTGGAAAAGAAGCAGTATTAAATACTACTTCTTTTTTCTTAGTATGCTTTCAAAGTAGAAGTAAAAGTCATAGAAATTTTAGATACAACTTGGTTCATAAACTTATCAATAAATTTATCGAATTTATCTTGTTCTTCCCAAATAGCACTATCAACTTTTGAAAGCTTAACAATTATATCGTGTGCATATGAAATAGTAGCAACCTCATCGACAAGACCTACTTTTTTTGCTTGCGATGCTGTAAATATTTTTGCATCTGCAAATTGTGTATGATCTTTTACATCAAGTTTTCTAGCATTTGCAACATCACTTATAAACATATTATATGTATCATCAATTACGCTTTGTAATTGTTCTTTTTCATAATCAAACCATTTTCGTGTTGGTGTTCCAGATTCTTTGTATTTACCAGCTTTTACAGTTTGAGTTGAAACTCCGATTTTTTCCATTAATTCTTCTGCATTAACACCTTGCATAATAACACCAATTGAACCAACCATTGAACCAGGATTTGCAATAATTTTATTTGCCCAAATTGAAGCATAATAAGATCCACTTGCAATTACTCCACTTGCATATACAACTACTGGTTTTATAGATTTTAACTCTTTAATTGCATATGCTAGCTCAACAGAAGGAGCAACTGAACCACCTGGTGAATTTACTACTAACAATACACCTTTAATATTTGAATTTTGTTTTGCTTTCTCAATTTCATTTAATGTTTTGCTTACGTCTAAAATTGGACCAAAAAGCTCAATTTTTTGTAAATTTGCAACTTCAAATGTTCCATTATCATTCATTTTTTCACTTGGGTTATATAAAATAAAATACATAATAGTTAAAAAAACTATTGTTTTAAAATATTTAGTTATGAAATCTAAAATTCCAATAATTGGAGAAAATAATTTCTTTATAAAATTAAACACTAACGCCTCCTATAATAGTTTTATTTACTGATTTAGTATGCAAAATTATTTGCATAGCTAAGTCTTCTTTATCTTCAATATCACCTGCTAAACTAAAAGATATGATATCTGCATCTTTTTGTTTTTCTAAAACACCTTTATTCAAGCCTAAGGCCCTACTTCCATTTACTGTAGCTGCTTTTAATAATTTTTTAGAAAATTCAATAATATTCTCATTTGAATGAATCATAAGTGCAGTTCTTAATTCATCAAACATTGATAAAGAATTATTTGAACTTAAACCATCAGTTCCAATAGAAAAATCAATACCATCTAATTTTGATAAATCTAATTTAGTATTATTCAATACCCTATTTGATGTAGGACAATGGTTAATAATGGCATCTAAAGATTTGATTTTTTCAAAATCTTCTGTACTAGCTTCTACACAATGAGTAAATGATAGTTTTTTTACATTTGAAAAATGTGTTAAAAACTCTATAGGTTTTGTGACAGCCTTACTTTGATTCAAAAAGTTTTTAAAAAATTCTACAAATAAACCTTCATCTTTATGTAGCCATTCAAACTCTTCAGGTGATTCTAGAAAATGAGTAGATACAGCTAATTCTTGAAGCTTTGCTAAAGCTAAGCTTTCCCTTACTAAAAAAGGATGAACTGAATATGGTGAATGAATTGCCACAGCAGGAATGAAATTCTTAGAAGTATATTGTTTAGCTCCACTTAATCTACTTTTAAAATCTGCAAATAAAGTATCAGCCATATCTGCTTTACTTCCTATTACTTCACAATAAAATACAGTATTTAAAGGAGAATTTACACAAGGTTCTAAATCAAAAGAATAAGATGATATTGCACCTATAGTTGTAGTTCCTGTTTTTTTCATTCTATCTAGTTTTGTAGAAATTAATTTTTGTGTAGCTTTTTCGATTAAAGTATCTCTGTTTTTAATAACAGAATTTAACCAAGCTAAGAAATTACCATATTTTAATGTTGTTGAATTAGCAGAAAACTCTAAATGGACATGTGAGTTAATAAGTCCAGGCATTAAAACTGAATTTTCATCAGCTTCAAGGACTACTTCATTTGGATATTTTTTTTTAATATTTTCTATTGTATCAATATCAACTATTTTATCTTCAAAAACAATAGCACCATTTTCAATGATGCTGAAGTTTTCATCGCAGGTAATAACCCACTTTGCACTTAGTATTTTCATAACTTGTTATTATTCAGTTACTTCTTGTTGTTTAGCTTCTTCAACAGCTTTAATTTCAGAGATGATTTGCATTAATGCAATTAGTCCCATATGGTAACCAAAAGGTCCAAATCCTGAAATAACACCAGTAGTTGCAGATGCAGTCACTGATTTTTGTCTAAATTCTTCTCTTTTGTATATATTTGAAATATGTACTTCAACTGTTGGAAGCTCTACAGCACTTAATGCATCTTTAATAGCTATAGATGAATGAGAATATGCTGCTGGATTAATTAAAATTCCATTAACTGTTCCTAAACATTCTTGAACTCTATCAACAATTTCACCTTCTAAATTTGATTGGAAAAATTCTAATTCAACCCCATTTTGTGCTGCTGCATTTTTTAATTGATCGTGAATTTGTTCTAAGTTCATTGGACCATAAATGTGTTGTTCTCTAATACCTAACATATTTAAGTTCGGTCCTTGAATTACGGCTATTTTCATATTATATTCCTTTTATAAAATTTAGGTAAGATTATATTTAAATTAACGTTAAACCATACCAAAGAGAGAAATATTATGAAAAATTTTATTTTACTAAATGAAAATGCAGTATATTTTGAAGCACAGTTTTCTTGTGATAATGTAATTTTTTTATCATTAAACAACGATAATTATTTTATTACAGATGCTAGATATACTACAGAAGCCGTAGAACTTGTTAAAAATTGTGAAGTTATTGAATCATCAAATTTAATACAAACAGCCAAAGAAATACTAATAAAAAATAAGATAAAAAAAATAGTATTTGATCCTAATGATTTTAAATACTCAACTTATACAAATATTACACAAGATTTAAAAACGAAATTTGTTCCAATTCCAAATTTTTCAAAACAAAAAAGAATAATTAAAAGTGATGAAGAAATAAAACTTTTAAAAAAAGCAGCAAAGTTAGGTCGAGAAGGATTTAAAGAGTTAGCAAAGTTTATTAGAAAAAATGGCTATGAGCAAACAGAACAATATTTATTTTTTAAAGGTATTGAAAAAATGAGTAAAAGTGGAAAGCTTGACTTGAGTTTTGATCCAATTATTGCAATAAATGAAAATGCAGCTAAACCTCATGCGCTTCCCACATCAAAAAAGCTAAATAAAAATGATTTAATATTAGTTGATGCAGGAGTAAAATACAAAAGGTATTGTTCAGATAGAACTTGTGTTACATCTGCAAATTTTGAAAAAATGTCTTTTAAAAGAGACCAAAAGTTTAAAAATAAAAAACATCAAAAGATATATGATCTTGTATATAAAGCACAATTAAATGCAATAGAAAATGCAAGAGTAGGAATGAAAGCCTGTTCAATAGATGCACTTACACGTGATGTAATAGAAAAAGCTGGCTTTGGTAAATATTTTATACATAGTACTGGTCATGGAGTTGGAATTGATATACATGAATTCCCAAATATAAACTCAAAATCAGATGTGATTATTGAAGATAATATGGTCTTTACAATTGAACCTGGTATTTATTTACCAAAAGAGTTTGGAGTAAGAATTGAAGATACAGTTGTTATGAAAAATGGCAAAGCTGTTATTCTTTAAAAGTTTTACATAAAAGAGAGAAATTTGAAAAAAAAAATAAATGATAAATTAACACTTTATAAAAGTAATAATTTTCCGTATATTTCAAAAAAAAAATCAAAAATGAAATATCTAGTGACAATTGGAATTGGTGGTAATGTAGGAGATGTGAGAAAAACTTTTAATAAGCTTTTTTTATCTTTAAAAAACAATTCTCATTTTCATATTGAAAGCTCAAGTCCATTACTTGTAAATCCAGCCTTTGGATTTACAGAACAAAAAGACTTTTTAAATGGTATAATTGCTATTAAAACTAATCTTAGTGTAAATAATTTTTTTAAAATAATGCAAAAATTAGAGATTAGATATGGAAGAAAACGATCTTTTCAAGATGCACCAAGAACTTTAGATATAGACATAATATTTTTTGATAATAAAAAGATAAATACAAAAAAGCTAATTATTCCTCATAAAGATTGGTCAAATAGAGAATCAGTGGTTATTCCTTTGAGTCATATGATAAAAAACAAATAATATATAAAATTTACAAGGGTAAAGAATGAAGAAAAAAGTTGTTGTTGGAATGTCTGGTGGTGTTGATTCATCTGTTACTGCATTACTATTAAAAAAACAAGGCTATGAAGTAACAGGTCTATTTATGCGTAATTGGGAATATGGTATAAAAGGTAGCCAATGTCCTAATCGTATAGAATTCGAAGATGCAAAAAAAGTAGGAAAATCATTAGGTATAGAAGTGATTGGTATAGATTTTGTTGAAGAATATAGAACTAAAGTATTTGATGTATTTTTGGAAGGTTTAAAAAAAGGACTTACTCCAAATCCAGATATACTTTGTAATCGTGAGATTAAATTTACTGTATTTTTAAATGAAGCAAAAAAAATGGGTGCTGATTTTATTGCAACTGGTCATTATGCAAAAATTGCAAAATATGATGACCATTTTGTTCTTGATACACCAAAAGATAGTTCAAAAGACCAAACCTATTTTTTACATGCATTATCAAGTGAACAACTCTCAAATTCTATATTTCCTTTAAGTGATTTAACAAAGCAAGAAGTACGTGAAATAGCTAAAGAAAATAATTTAAGTGTAAGTGATAAAAAAGATAGTACTGGAATCTGTTTTATAGGTAATCAAAGGTTTGATGAATTTATTACACAGCATTTAAAAGCAGTTCCAGGAGATATAATAAATGAACATGGAAAAGTAATAGGAAAGCATAAAGGTCTTATCTGTTACACATTAGGTCAAAGAAAAGGTATCGGGCTTGGTGGTATAAAAGAAACTGAATCAGATGGTCATATCCATAATCCATGGTATGCAGCAAAAAAAGATATGAAAAACAATACTTTAACAGTAGTACAAGATACTAATCATCCATTATTAATGAATGAAAATGTAGAAGCCAGTCATATGCACTGGGTACTAGAGCATCCACCAAAAATTGGTGATAAATTAATGGCACAAGTAAGATATAGACAACAAAAACAAGCATGTACTGTAGTAGAAACTAAAGATGATAAAGTCTTAGTTAAATTTGACAAACCTCAAAGAGCTGTAACTTTAGGACAAAGTCTTGTTTTATATCATGGTAATTATTGTCTTGGTGGTGGATTCATAAGTAATTACAATTAATATTACAAATAATTGGACAAAAGTACTAAATGGTTTTTTATTTATAATTTAGGAGAATAACTCCTAAATTATTTCATATTAAAAAGAATAAGAAACTAATACTGATCCATACGTAGTATCAGTAATATCTCCATCACTATCAACATATAATAAAGATGTAGTTAATGAATCTGTATAAGCATAAACTGCACCTAAATCAATTCCAGAAATTTCACCATACTTAATATCTACAACATATGAACCTTTATCTTCATGATCTGCAAAGAAACCAACCAAAGAATACATAAATTATACAAGATATTTATTATTAAATGACACAAAAAATTATATAAAATATATATAGTATTATAAAATTATTAATTGATATTTCAATAACAATCCATTAAGTACTTTTTAGATAGAATCGCAAATATATACATTTAATTAAGGAAATTTTCATGTCAACATATAAAATATTTAGTGGTTCTGCCAATCCTGAATTTGCTGATAAAGTTGGTAGTTATTTAGGTGTTCCAGTATCTAATGCTACTTGTAAAAAGTTTAGTGATGGAGAAATGTCTGTTCAGATTACAGAAAGTGTGAGAGGTCAAGATGTATACATTATTCAACCTACATGTGCACCAACAAATGACAATTTGATGGAACTGTTAATCATGGTAGACGCGTTAAAAAGATCAAGTGCAAAATCAATTTCTGCTGTTATCCCATATTATGGATATGCAAGACAAGATAGAAAAGCAGCTCCTAGAGTTCCAATCACTGCAAAATTAGTTGCTGATTTATTAGAAGCTGCTGGTATTACAAGAGTTGTAACAATTGATTTACATGCAGCTCAAATTCAAGGCTTCTTTAATATTCCTGCTGATAATTTATTTGGATCAATTTTATTTGCTAATTATATAAAAAGCAAAAACTTACCAAATCCAATAATTGCTAGTCCAGATATTGGTGGAGTTGCTCGAGCTAGATCATATGCTGATAAATTAGGTTATGGATTAATTATCGTTGATAAAAAAAGAGAAAAAGCTAATGAATCTGAAGTAATGAATATCATTGGTGATGTTGAAGGTAAAGATGTAATCTTAGTAGATGACATGGTGGATACAGCAGGAACATTAGTAAAAGCTGCAGAAGTATTAAAGAAAAAAGGTGCTAACTCGGTAATGGCATGTTGTACACATGGTGTTCTTTCAGGACCTGCATATGATAGAATTGCAAATGGCGTTTTAGATGAATTAGTTGTTTCAGATACTATTCCTACAAGAAAAGATTCAAAAAAAATTACAGTATTAACTGCATCTGTAATTATTGGTGAAACAATTAGAAGAATTCAAAATAATGAATCAGTGAATTCAATATTTATTAGTTAATATAATATTTATAATTATTTAGTTATAATTATAAAAATTACTATTAGCAAGGATAAAAAATGAAAAAAATTATATTATCGTCTCTTGTATGCGCATCAATGATGTTAGCTACAGATGAATATAAATATGAAGTTACACC
>CAJQLJ010000036.1 GCA_905479135.1 uncultured Campylobacterales bacterium
GGATACAGGAATTTTTTCTTTCACAGCAGGAACACGAGAAGAATTTGTATTAGACAAAAAAGCGTTAATGGCAAATGAAAGATCAAAGGATTTAAATGATGGCTGATATTATTTTCATTGCACTTGCTTTTTTAGCAATTTCAGGTGCTATTGCCATGATTGTATATACTAATCCAATGTATAGCGCTCTTGGTGTTTTAATTTCTATGTTAAGTGTTGCAGGAATGTTCGCTCTTTTAAATGCTACTTTTTTATTCTTAGTACAAATAATAGTTTATGCAGGTGCAATTATGACACTTATTCTTTTTATACTTATGTTTTTAAATATAAAAGAAGAAGACTTACCAAAAGAACCGAGAAAATTTCAATTAATTGCTCTTGGAGCAGTTATTATGATCCCTCTAAATATTTTAATTTTAAAAGCAGTTGCAAAGTTACCCACAAAAGATTTTTCGATTTCAAGTTCAGATTTTGGAGATATAAAACCAATTGGTATGCAATTATATAATAATTGGCTTGTAGCTTTCGAATTAATTTCAATTTTACTTTTAGTAGCTCTTATTGGTTCAGTTGTTCTTGCAAAAAAAAGAAATTCAAAAGTTAAAAATCAAGGAGATAACTCATGATTTCATTAACAACTTATGCTTTTGTTGCGATGATGCTTTTCTCACTTGGAGTAATTGGAGTAATAGCAAGAAGAAATATCTTTGTTATTTATATGTCAATTGAAATGATGCTAAACGGTGTAAACTTATTTTTAGTTACATTTGCAAGGTATCATTTTAATATGGATCCTCAAGTAATTACTGTTATGGTTATAGCAATTGCTGCAGCCGAAGCTGCTATTTTTCTATCCGTAATTATTTTATTATACAGATCAAGAAAATCTCTTGATACAGATGTATTTAATATACTAAAACAAGGAGAAAATTCATGAATACTAACTTGTTAGTTTGGATTATATTGGCTCCTTTAATTGGCTCTATATTAAATGCGGGATTTTATTTCTATCATATAAAAAAAGAAAAAGTTTCTGATTTAACTTTCAGTATTATTGGTACAGTAACTCCTTTAATATCTTTTCTAATTACCCTTTCTTTATTTTTAAGAATGAATGATGAAGGTATTACTTTCAAACAAGATTTATTTACTTGGTTAGCAGTTGATAAACTACATATTGGAATGTCTTTATTAGGAGACAATTTATCAATATTTATGTCAATGTTTGTGACATTTGTAGGATGGTTAATTCATATTTATGCAATAGGATATATGAAAGGTGATAATGGCTTTGGTAAATTTTTTGCTTATTTTAACCTATTCTTAGCTTCTATGTTAATCTTGGTACTAGCAGATAATCCAATTATACTTTTCATTGGTTGGGAAGGTGTTGGTGTATGTTCATACCTGTTGATTAAATTCTATTACGGTAAAGCTGAAAATGTAATTGCTGCAAACAAAGCTTTTATAGTAAATAGAGTTGGAGACTTCGGTTTTATATTAGGTGTTATAACACTCTTTTTTGCACTAGGAGAAGTTAATCTATCATTTTCCTCCATAGAATCAAATATTGCAAATGCAAGTAGTGAATTGTTAGTATTATCAGGAGTTTTACTTTTTATTGGTGCAATGGGTAAATCAGCACAGATACCTTTGTATGTTTGGCTTCCAGATGCGATGGCAGGTCCAACACCAATTTCAGCTTTAATACACGCAGCAACTATGGTAACAGCTGGTGTGTATATGGTTGCAAGGTTTCACTTTCTTTATTCAGGTATTGAAGAAATTGGTTTATTAATAGCTTATATTGGTGCATTTTCTGCTCTTCTAGCTGCAATTATTGCAACAAAACAAACTGATATTAAAAAAATTCTTGCGTACTCAACTATGAGCCAACTAGGTTATATGTTTATAGCTGTTGGTCTTGGATTTTATTCAACTGGCCTTTTTCATGTATTCACTCATGCATTCTTTAAAGCAATGTTGTTTATGTGTGCAGGTGGAGTAATTCTTGCAGTTCATCACAGACAAAATATTTTTGATATTGCAAAACACAGAGCTCAAACTCCAATTATAAAATTTACTTTTTTAATAGGAGTAATAGCAATTTCAGGAGTACCTTTCTTTTCTGGTTTCTTTTCAAAAGATGCAATTTTAGCAGCAGCTTTTCAAGAAGGTGAATATTTGATTTGGGGAATTGCTTTATTTACTGCATTTTTAACAGCATTTTATATGTTTAGATTATATTTTATTGTCTTTGTAGCACCTACAAAACATGAAGTGAAATATGAATATACATCAATGACAATTACTATACCATTACTATTATTAGCAATTGGTGCAGTTGCAGCAGGTTATTTAAATCTACCGGTAATTTTAGGTGGAGAGCATTTAGTTGATACTTGGTTAGCACAATTAAAATCAACACCTATACATATGAGTCATTCTACTGAATGGATATTAATGATACTTTCCGTTGCAGTTGCTACTTCTGGTATATTTGTAGCCTATAAAAAATATGCTAAATTTAATATCTACAATCCAGAAGAAGAAACGGGATTAATTGGTAAAAAATTCTATATTGATGAATTATATGATTACTTATTTGTTAAATCTACAAAAAAATTATCTACTTTTATTGATAAGATTATAGACGATAAAATCATAGATGGGTTTATTATGAACTCATCAAACACTTTTATAAATATTGGTAAAAAAATATCAGTATCACAAAATGCAAATGTTAGATTTTATGCGGCGTTTATGCTGCTTGGAATGACATGCATATTCATATATTTATATATTAAGTTAGGATTATAGTATGAGCCCAGATATACTTTCATTTATAATATTTTTACCTGCTCTTGTTGCTTTTGCTTTAATGATTACAACTAAAGATGTAAATACAATTAGAAATATCGCTTTTTTAACAACTATGATTATCTTAGCATTAGTTCTAAAAATATATATCGAATTCATACCAAGTGAAGGTATGCAATTTGTTACAAATGTACCTTGGATTGAAACATATGGAATAAACTATTATGTTGGCTTAGATGGTTTTTCTTTAACTATTTTAATGATGATTGCAATTTTAATTCCAACTTCATATCTTTTATTGTGGGAAGGGAGAACAAAAGGATATTGGTTAAATATGCTTTTAGTTCAAACAGGAGTTACTGGAACTTTATTATCTTTAGATATTGTATTATTTTACTTTTTTTGGGAAGTTATGCTTTTACCAGTATTTCTTATGATTGGTTCATATGGATTTGGAAATAAAGTTTTTACTACTATAAAAGTAACTGTATACACAATGGTAGGTTCACTACTTATGTTTATTGCAATTTTATACTTAGGTGTTGCATATCATAATGAATTTGGTGTTTGGTCATTTGCATATAATGAGCTAATGAAAATAACAACTATAGAATACTCAACAAAAATATGGTTATTCTTAGGATTTCTTGCAGCTTTTGCTATTAAAATTCCTATTTTTCCACTTCATACTTGGATTATGGAAACATACAAAAATGCACCAACTGGTGCAGTTTTCCTTTTGTCTTCAATAATGGCAAAACTTGGTGTCTATGCAATTGTAAGATTTATGATTCCAATTTTTCCAGAAGTTTATATTGAATTCTCAAGTTATTTTGTAGCTATTGGATTGTTTGGTTTAATTTACTTTGGAATTGCTGCACTTATGCAAGATGACATAAAAAGAATGTTTGCTTACTCTTCAGCATCACATTTAAGTTTCATAGCAGCTGGTATTTTCTCACTTAATGAATATGGTATTAATGGTGCTTTATACCTAATTATTGCACATGCAATTGCAACTGGTGCATTATTTTTATTAGTTGGTTTGATACATGAAGAGACCGGGATTAAAAGTATTAAAGATTTAGGTGGAATTGCAAAACAAGCTCCCATTTTAACTTTTATATTTGCCATTATGTTATTTGCAAATGTTGGATTACCTGGAACAAATGGATTTGTATCAGAGTTATTAATTATTTTTGGTATTTATGAGTTCAATCATACTTTAGGATATATTTCAGCTCTTACAGTTGTAGTAGGTGCATCTTATATGTTATGGATGTTTCAAAGAGCAATACTACAAGATAGACCTGAAGGTTCAGCTACTTTAGTAATGAGAGATTTAAAAATAAAAGAAATAATAGGACTCGCACCTTGGGTATTTTTGGTATTTTTAATGGGTATTTATCCTGAAATTTTTATGAATAAATTTGAACCAACAGTTACTCATTACTTAAATGATATTTTACAAATTGGAGCTTCTAAATGAGTGAATTTATATATTTAATTCCAGCTATTTCAGTACTAATTGGAGCTTTAACTTTGATGTTTATGAGTATGTACGAGAAATATACGATAAAGACGTTTATTACTGTTTCATGTATTTTTCTATTCATTGCTCTAGGATTTTCATCATTAAATTTTACTGAGTCATATTCTATTCAACCTTATAATGACTTGATTAATAATGTTTTGGTTTTTGATACTTTTTCAAACTTTTTTAATATATTATTAATTCTTGGAACAATTCTAACTTTACTTATTGGTGAACATTATTTTGAACACAGATCATACTTTAAAGGAGAGTTTTTCTCAATTTTACTTTTTGCCTTATTTGGAATGATGTTATTAGCTCATACAAATGAATTAATAACTGCTTATATTGCATTAGAAATTGCATCTTTTTCTATTTATATTATGGTGGGATATAATACTGAAAATTCAAAAAGAGTTGAAGCAATATTTAAATATCTAGTTTTAGGTTCATTTATTGGTGCATTTTATTTATTAGGTGTGGTTTTAGTATATGGAGCAACTGCAACAACAAACTTAAGTGAACTAGGAATATTTGTAGCAAACAACTCAGGCGATGATATGATTTTAGTTTATATTGGATTAACTCTTATATTATTCACTTTTCTATTTAAAATTGCTGCATTTCCATTTCAATCATGGGTACTTGATGTATATAGAGGTTCACCTATGGTTATTACCGCATATATGGCATCAACTTTTAAAATCGCAATTTTTTCGTTTTTTATGAGAGCATTTTTACAAGATTTAGCACCAATAATTGATTTCTGGGACACAATAATATCTGTTATCATTGTATTAACATTAGTATTTGGTACATATTTAGCAGTTGCTCAAAATATCGTGAAAAGAATGTTGGCAGCTTCATCAATTGTACATACGGGATATTTATTACTAGCATTTATTGCACTTTCATATAAAGATGGTGAAATATTAAATATTGATTCTGCTTATGCGACTATGTTTTATTTGATTGCATATTTATTGTCAGCACTTGGAGCTTTTGGATTAGCTTCACATATTATTTCAGAAACAAATGTGAGAGTTACATATGATGATTTTAAAGGTTTAGCACATGAAAGACCTTTCTTAGCAGCAATGATGACTATATTTTTATTTTCTCTTGCAGGAATACCCTCAACAATTGGATTTATAGGCAAATTTTATGTATTCACTGAAGCTATAAACGCTGGATATATCTTGCTTACAGCCTTAGCAATCATAGCCACTATTGTGTCAGTTTATTATTACTTTAAGTTAATTGCTATGATGTACTTCTTCCCTGCTCCACTCTCATGCAATATTGAAGGTTTTAATGATAAAAGAGTTTCAACATATGCAATAGCATTTGTTGCAATTTTAACAATTTTAGGTGGAGTTGGTTCTGCTATTGTTTTCTTTATACCAATTTTAAATATTGATACAATTATAGCATTAAGCCAAACTGCAGTTCAATCTTTATTCATAAAGTAGTGTGTTAATAAGTAACACACACTTTTGCAAATATTATAAATCACTAATCAAAAATTGTACATATAAAAGTCCTATAAATACGTTCTTCCTTAAGGCTAAATACTAATTCTTTTGAAAAATGTACAATTCTAATACAAAAAAATATAAAGAAAATGAAGTAGCCTTGTGCTATTATATTGCTATTATAAAAATAATTTATTATTGGAAAGGATTGAATATGAGTAACCTTATAGAAGGCTATTTAGGTAAAACAGTTGAGGGGAAGAAAAGTAGACTACCCGCTAAACTTGATTATTTACAAAGTGTTACAGGTGGATTTCTAGCATTATTCATGTGGGCTCACATGTTACTAGTATCTTCGATATTAATATCTGAAGAATTTATGTATACAATTACGAAACTATTGGAAGCTAGTTTTATTATAGATGGAGGAAGTCCTCTTTTAGTTAGTATAACAGCTTTTGTAATATTTGTTATATTTATTGCGCACGCGGCATTAGGTATGAGAAAATTACCTGGTAACTTTAAACAGTACCAAGTAATGAAAGCACATGCAAACTACATGAATCATGACGATACTAAACTGTGGTTTACTCAAGCTGGTACAGGTTTTACTATGTTCTTCTTAGGTTCAGTTCACTTATATATCATGATGACAAACTCAGATGCAATTGGTCCATATGCATCAGCAGATAGAATATGGTCTGAATGGATGTGGCCTCTATACATTCTTTTATTAATTGCTGTTGAATTACATGGAACAATTGGTCTTTATAGATTATGTGTTAAATGGGGTTGGTTTGATGGAGAAAATCCTAAAGCTACAAGAATAGCACTTAAAAAAGTTAAATGGGCTTTAACTGTGTTTTTCTTAGCATTAGGTTTCTTATCATTAGCAGCTTATATGAAAATTGGTTACGAACGTGCGCAAGCAGGTAAAGTTGGAGAACGATTTGTTCCTACTGCAAAAGTAATGGAATATAAAATAATAAATAAAACTATTGGGGGAATCGCATAATGAAAATTAATTACTGTGATGCATTAGTAATTGGTGGAGGACTTGCAGGTTTAAGAGCTGCAGTTGCTGCACAAAAAAAAGGTTTAAATACAGTTGTATTATCACTTGTACCAGTTAAAAGATCTCATAGTGCAGCTGCTCAAGGTGGAATGCAAGCATCTTTAGGAAACTCAAAGATGTCAGATGGTGATAACGAAGATATGCACTTTGCAGATACTGTAAAAGGTTCAGATTGGGGATGTGATCAAGAAGTTGCAAGAATGTTCGTGCACACTGCACCAAAAGCAATTAGAGAGTTAGCTGGTTGGGGTGTTCCTTGGACAAGAGTACGAGAAGGTTCAAGAGAAGCTGTAATTAATGCTAAGAAAACTACGATAACTGAAGATGCAGAAAGACATGGTTTAATTATGTCTAGAGACTTTGGTGGAACTAAAAAATGGAGAACTTGTTATACTGCTGATGCAACTGGACACAGTATGCTATTTGGTGTTGCAAATCAAGCGCTAAAACATGATGTTGATATTAGAGATAGAAAAGAAGCATTATCTTTAATCCATGAAGATGAAAGATGTTATGGAGCAATTGTACGAGATTTAATTACTGGGGAATTAGAAGCTTATGTTGCAAAGGGAACATGTATAGCAACTGGTGGATATGGAAGAGTATTTAAACAAACTACAAATGCTGTAATTTGTGAAGGAATTGGTGCTGCTATTGCAATTGAAACTGGAGTAGCAACTCTTGGAAATATGGAAGCAATACAATTTCACCCAACTCCAATCGTTCCATCAGGTATTTTATTAACTGAAGGTTGTAGAGGTGATGGTGGAATCTTAAGAGATGTTGATGGTCATAGATTTATGCCAGATTACGAACCTGAGAAAAAAGAATTAGCATCTAGAGATGTTGTTTCTAGAAGAATGATTGAACATATTAGAAATGGTAAAGGTGTTCCTTCTCCATACGGTGATCACATTTGGTTAGATATTTCTATTCTTGGTCGTGAGCATATTGAAAAGAACTTAAGAGATGTTCAAGAAATTTGTCAAATCTTTAATGGTATAGATCCAGCTGACGAAGGTAAAAAAGGATGGGCTCCAGTTTTACCTATGCAACATTATTCAATGGGTGGAATTAGAACTAAACCAACAGGTGAATCACAAAAATTAAATGGTTTATTTGTATGTGGTGAAGCTTCATGTTGGGATATGCATGGATTCAATAGACTTGGTGGAAACTCAGTATCAGAAACAGTTGTTGCTGGTATGATTGTTGGAAACTATTTTGCAGATTACTGTATAGAAAACGATGTTGTAATTGGAACAAAAACTGTTGAAAGCTTTATGAATGCTCAAGATAAATATATTGATGAGATTTTAGCTTACAAGGGTGATGAAGATATTTTTAGAATTAAAAATAGAATGCAAAACCTAATGGATGAAAAAGTTGGAATTTTTAGAGATGGAAAGGGATTAACTGAAGCTGTTAACGAATTAGAAGAACTTTTAATTAAAACAAAACAAATTAATGTTAAATCAAAAGAAAGAATTGGTAACCCTGAACTTGAAGAAGCTTATAGAGTTCCAAGAATGCTTAAAATTGCATTATGTGTTGCAAAAGGTGCACTTGAAAGAACAGAATCAAGAGGTGCACACTATAGAGAAGATTACTTAAAAAGAGATGATGCAAATTGGTTAAATAGAACATTAACTTCTTGGGCAAATCCAAGTGATACACTTCCAACTGTTACATATGAAGAACTAGACATTATGACAATGGAAATGCCTCCTGCATTTAGAGGTTATGGTGCTAAGGGTATGATAATTGAAAATGAACTGTCAGAAAAAAGACAAGCAATTGTTGATGAAGTTGTTGAAAGAATGCAAGCTGAAGGTAAAGATAGACATGAGATTCAACATGAATTAATGCCATTTGATTTACCAATGAACTATAGAGAAAATAATGAAAGAGTAGGAGACTTGTAATGAGTATTGAAAAAGGTAGAGAAATAACAATATCAGTTCTGAAATTTAACCCACGATCTAAGGTTTCTAAACCTCATTTCGTTGATTATAAACTTGAAGAGACTCCAGGAATGACTCTTTTTATTGCTCTAATGAAAATTAGAGAAGAGTATGATCCTGATTTATCTTTTGACTTTGTTTGTCGAGCAGGAATTTGTGGTTCTTGTGGAATGGTAATCAATGGTAAGCCTGCACTTGCATGTAGAACATTAATTGCTAATTATCCAACTGGTGTTTTACAATTAATGCCTATGCCAGCGTTTGAACTTATCAAAGATTTATCAGTAAATACTGGTAAATGGATGGATTCAATGTCAAAAAGAGTTGAGTCATGGATTGTTGATAATGGTGAAGAAAATGATATTACTAAATTAGAAGAAAGAATTGATCCAGATGTAGCAGATGCAACATTTGAACTTGATAGATGTATTGAATGTGGTATTTGTGTTGCTTCTTGTGGTACAAAACTTATGAGACCAGATTTTGTTGGAGCTGTTGGGCTTAACAGAGTAGCAAGATTTGAAGTAGATCCTCATGATAAAAGAACTGCCGAAGACTTCTATGAGTTAATTGGTGATGATGATGGAATCTTTGGTTGTATGTCTTTATTAGCATGTGAAGACCACTGTCCAAAACACTTACCATTACAAAATAAGATTGCTTATTTAAGAAGAAAATTAGTAGCTTTAAAATAATTACGAAAGAGGATTTTCCTCTTCGTATTTCATCAATAAGTATATAAAAAGTTAAGTATCAATTATTTGATATTTAACTTTTTGTATTTTAGGAGATATAATGAGTTTAGCTAACGATTACTTTTTACTTTATCATGGAATCACATTTGAACAAAATTTAAATGTAGAGCCTATTGATACAAATGTTACAAATGATATATTTTCAATTTATGCATTAATATTAAGCACAACTAGAAAAAATTGCGATAAATTTTTAACACTAACATCATTCAAAACTTATTGCCAACAACTAAATGTAAGAACTCCGTCAAATATTAGCGAACTAAACCACTTACAGCATAATATTGTAGAAAATATACTTGGAATTAAATCAAAAGAATATATTGATACATTACATGAGTCTTTTGAATACCTTAAAAATGCAGAGATCTTAAATTCTGATGATTTTAAAAAGCTTATTTCACTTTTTGACCATAAAGAATTAGATATAAATAATGAAAATAGTACTTCAAACAAAAAAATTAAAGAACAAGCTAAATCTTCATTTAAAATGTTAAAACCAATTTTAGAAAATATAATAAAAGAAATACAATCTTTAACAAATAATGAAAATACTATAAATGAACTAGCTCAAACAGATGATTACTTAAATAATCAAAAATTTTCTATTGGAATAACAGGCGTTATGAATGCTGGTAAATCTACTATGTTAAATGCTTTAATGGGTAAAGAAATTTTAGGTAGTGCCGTAGTACCTGAAACAGCAAATTTAACTGTAGTAAAACATAATATTAATGAAAAAGCTAAGGTTTTTTATTGGAATACACAAGAATGGGAGAAAATTGAAAAAGCAGCTTTAGAACTTGAGTCAATGAGAGATTATGTAAATGAAACTCATTCTATATTTGGAGATGAATTAAATTCATATGTTCAAAAAGAATCAAGATATGATGAAATTGATATAAAAGATCTTTCTTTATATACATCAGCTGAGGCTGAAGGTAAAAAATGTAATCTTGTTAAGTATGTTGAATTAGGTTCAAATTTAGACTTCTTAGCAGATGGAATTGAGATAGTAGATACACCAGGACTAGATGACCCAGTAATTCAAAGAGAAGAGATAACAAAAGAGTATATCTCGGCTTGTGATATGATGTTACACCTTATGAATGTATCTCAAAGTGCAACATTAAAAGATGTAGAATTTATAATAGATGCTTTACTATATCAAAATATCTCAAAACTTTTGGTTGTAATAACAAGAGCAGATACAGTGTCAAAAGAACAACTAGAAGAAGTTATTAACTATACAAAATCATCAATTGAAAAACAACTTAAAGCACAAAATAAAGATTCACAACTTGACTATATTTTAAAGACAATCAAATTTATTCCGATTTCTGGGAAAATGGCATTATTACACAGAACTGGTCGAGAAAAAGAAGCTTTAGAGGCAGGATTTACCTTAGAAGATACTGGTATTTTAGAAATTGAAAACTATTTAAATGAAACATTATTTGGTTCTAATTCACAAAAAGGTGAAATAATAATTCAATCTACTAAGACGCAACTTCTAAAAACTTTAGAGAAAAAGAATTTATCATTAAATTATGAATTAAAACTTTTATCAAAGTCTAAAGAAGAATTGGAAATAGAATTAAAAGATTTCGATAAAAGGAAACTTGTAAATAAAAGAATATTTGATGCAATGAATGAAGATATAGTTTATTACAAAAACGATGCAAAAAACTATATAGAATCACTTGAAACTTTTTTAGAAAGTGAATTAATTGACCTTCAAACTATTATTAAACAAAGAGTAATTTCAGATGTACGATATAGCTTTGAGAAAACAAAAAGAAGACCTGAAAATTCAAGAATTAAAGTAATTGTCGAAACTGCAATTAAAGATGGAATCATTGATGTAATAAGAGATTATAGATATAAGTTTATTATAAAATCTCAAAGTATTGGTGAACAATGTGAACAAAAATATCAAGACTTTGGTTTTGTAATAGGACATAAAAATGATAACTTTGATGCAAGAGGATTTTTTCAAGATGATTTTAAATCAGGATTCCTAACTTCAAATAATGAAATTTTGATTTCTCAAATAACTGGCGCTGTATCTAAATCAAAAGCATCAAAATTAAATGAATTAGATAGAGAAATCGAAGCTTTTATAAAAGATCAATTTAAAAGTGTTGAAGAAAATATAAAGAGTAAAGTAAACAAAGTATCAAGCAATTTGGTTGAAACATTTTTCGAAACATTAAATGCACCTTTAAAAAGAGTACGACAAAAACTTCAAGATGAAGAAGACATTCTTCAAAAACAAATTAAATCTTTTGAAAAAAATGATGAAAATAGAGCTACTTTATCTATAGATATTCATAAGAAGATTAAAGACCTTGAACAAATATCTACTAATATTAAAAGGTTAAAATAATGAGTGTAAATTTCAAAATATTAGATAGTTTTATTAATGAATTTAAAGATACATACAAAGAAGTTGAAGTTGTTTATGACGAAGGATTATTAGGAGATATTAAAAAAATTCAAGCTAGATTACTTAATCAAAAGTTTTTTCCTTCAAAACAATTAGAAAGTATACTACAAAAGCAAATTAGACGGGCTAGATTTCCTATGGAAGTTGCTATTACTGGTCAGTTTTCAGCAGGAAAATCAACATTTTTAAATGCATTACTTTCAAAAAATATTCTTCCCACTGGAATTACTCCTGTTACTTCAAAAGTAAACTTTATTAGTTATGCAGATGAATATAAGTTAAAGATCACTTATTATTCAGGTGCACAAGAGTATGCTCCAATAGAATCAATATCTAATTTTACAGACCAAAGATCCCAAGATATGAAAGATATTAAATATCTAACTTTATATGCTCCAATGGAAATATTAAAAGAGATATCTTTTGTTGATACACCAGGTCTTAATTCTCAATCTCAAAGTGATACAGATACAACAAGAAGTGTATTAAGAGATGTAGGTGGAATAATTTGGCTTACACTTATTGATAATGCAGGAAAACAATCTGAGGCAAAAGTCTTAGAAGAATATATGCAACTTTTTAAGGATAAATCTTTATGTGTTTTGAATCAAAAAGATAAATTTTCACAAGAACAAGTTGAAACAACTACAAAATATGTATCAGAAAAATTCAATAAATACTTTGCACAGGTAACTCCAATTTCTGCAAAAATGGCACTTGATGCTAGGGCATTACAAAAAAATGTATTAATTGAAGATTCTATTGATTTAATATTAAAAGATTTTAAAAAAGATTTAAATGATAATTTAAGAGCAGATAACTTAAATTTCTTTGAGAAAAAATATGATACTTTCCAAAATAAATTAAAAGAAATTGAATATTCAGATATATCTTCAAATCAAAAACTATTAGAAGAATCAAATATTCAAGAAGTATTAGATTTTATAGAAAATGAAATGAGACCAAAAGCAGCTGAGTCAAAAGAATATGCAATTAAAAAAGATTTAAAAGGTATTTGTGATATCTTAATAAAAGAGTATCAAACAATTATTGGAGTTTATGATGCCTTATGTAATGTTTTAGCATCTTGTGAAGATAAAGTACTTAAACAATTTGATGAGATTCATAGTAAGCATTCAAAAGAGTTATATACTATTTATAACTCACTTGAGAGTATTATGGAAAAAGTTGCAAATGAAACTTATAAAAATATTCAAAAAAAAGCTGCTTTTAGATTTGAAGAATCTACAGGAGGCTTTTTAAAA
>CAJQLJ010000037.1 GCA_905479135.1 uncultured Campylobacterales bacterium
AGTATGATATCTAGTGATAAAAGAGCTAGACTTATGGAAGTTGTTAAGTTAAATGAAGGTTTTCCTTATTATGGTGGTTTAATATTCAAAGATAAAAATGTTTATCCAAAAGGTGAAGAAATACCTTCTTCAAGTGAAGTTTGGGTTTATCAAGAGGTTTTAGATCTTTTAAATTTAAAATTAAATGATAAAGTAAAAATTGGAAAAGCTGACTTTATTATCAAAAAAGTTATTGAAGAAGATAGTTTAAAAGCTATAAGTTTTAGTGGTTTTATGCCAAAAATTTATATAAGCAGTGAAGGCTTAGATAAAACAGAACTTTTACAATTTGGTTCAACGGCAAGATACAAATTAAATTATCTTTTTAAAGAAAATTTTGAAAATGATAAACTTGAAGAAATTGAAAACACTTTAGAAAAAAGTATTGATCAAGATTTAAGAGCATTATCTCCAAATGATGGAAGAGATAGGCTATTACGGGTTTTAAACTTTGTTACAAATTTCTTGTCATTAGTTTCACTTATTTCATTCTTTTTAGGTCTAGTTGGACTTATTTATCTTTATTCAGGTTTCTTAAAGAAGCATCAAAAAGATATTACTGTTTTAAATGATCTTGGTTTAAATAAAAAAAGTTTAACTTTTACATATCTACTACATTTATTCGTATTAGTTACAATAGCTAGTGTTGTAGTATTTTCACTTATGACTTTATCTGCTTCATTTTTATCACCAATTATAGAGAAACTTATAGATTTTAAATTTGATTTAAATTTAGATTATACTTTCTTTTTAAAGTCTGGCTTAGTTTTAATTCTTCTTAGTTTAAGTATTGGCCTTCCTTTAATTTTACCACTACTTCAAAGAACGAAGAGAGCATTTTATAAAATAGTTTTAGGTTTTATACCTTTTATTATTCTTTTATTAGTAATATCTCATTTTGTAACACCTAATAAGTTTGTAGGACTTTATTTTGCAATAGCAATACTAGCAATTATTGCACTATTTTTTGCTCTAGGTTTTATAATTTTGAAGAAGTTTGACTTTGTTGGGCATTTAGATAACTTAGCATTATCATTGGCTTTAAAAAATATTGTTAGACAAAGAAGAACATCTTTAACACTTTTTACAGCAATACTTTTATGTACTACATTCTTTAGTCTTATTCCACAAATTGGATCATCCCTGTCATCAGCTTTAACACAAAGTATTGATGATAGACCAAGATTTTTTGTTGTCGATGCAAAAGAAGAACAGCTTAAAGACATACAAACACAAGTAAATAACATAGGTGCAAAATTAGAAAATATTGCGCCTATGATTCGAGGACGTGTAATAAAAGTAAATGATATGGATTTTACACAGCATTCACAAAAGAATGCAAATAAAGAACTAAAAGCTGAACAAAATGAACTTAAAAACAGAGCAGTTAATCTTTCATATAGAAATACTTTAAAGAAGAGTGAACAGATAGTTGAAGGAAGAAAATTCTCTGGTATTTATGATTCACCAGATTTCTCAAAACCTATTGAAATTAGTGTAGAAAAAGCCTATGCAAACAGACGAGGTATAAAACTAAATGATAAAATTGTTTTTGATATTTTGGGCTTAGAATTAGAAGGTATTGTTGTAAATATTAGAACAGTGAAATGGACTGAATTTGTACCAAATTTCTTCTTTATATTACAAGAGGGAGTGTTAAGTGATGCTCCAAAAACTATACTTGCTACTATTTCAAGAGGCGATTATGATGCAAGCCAAATGCTAATAAAGCTTTCGGATACTTTTCCTACGTTAACAGTGATTGATGTAAAAAACTTATTTGAAACTTTTGCAAAATTAGTTAAAAATGTCACTAATATAACTGATAAAATGAGTATTTATTCTATTGTAATTGGACTTTTAATGAGTTTTATAATCATACAGTATCAAATGAATTTACAAAAAAATAATATATTAAGATTAAAGATGATTGGAGTTAAAAACAAAGCTATAAGAAACTCTTTTTTAATTGAGTTTGGTTTAATTACATTTATTGCAAGTAGTTTTGGAATAATTTTAGGAAGCATAGGTTCGTATGTTATTAGTAACATACTTTTTGATTCATATTGGGATTTTAGACCTGATATACTTTTAACTTACTTTTTCTTTATACCAGTTTTAACAATTTTAATTGTTAGTTTTTTTACTTCTAAAATGATTCATCAAAAAGAGAATGTACTTTTTGGTGAATAAATAACAATTAAATTAAAAATGATATAAAAAATTTCCAGTACCTTTTGCAATAGATACTGAAGTATTAGCAATTAGCGAAAAAAATGTTTTTGCTTCTTGCTTATGTGTTTTTTCAAAATGATGAATCTCCATCCATTTATGAGCTAAAAATGCGATAAAATTATCCATGAAATTAGTCTGATTAAATATGAAAATTATAGGGTTTAAAATAAATAAATAACCTTTAAAAGTAGTTTCATCGTACATAATAGCAACTTCATTTATTTCAAAACTATAATCTTCATCACTCATTAAACCTTTACGATTAAGTACTTTACAAATAGTTTCTTCTTCTTCAACTTCATTTAAATTTATTGATATATCTTTCTTAGGGAGAATTGAACCTAAGAGTGCAAGTAAAACACAAAATAAAAGCCAAGTTGTAAATAAAGGTATGATTATAATGTAAGCAATAATTTTTAATAGAGTATTCATTTTTTTCCTATAAGTATTTTGATTGTTCGCAATAGGGTACCGATTTTTTAGTAAATATTAGATATAATAGACATAAAATACAAAAAAATAATATGGATATATTTAAAATGACTGTTAAAATTAACCTTCCTCATAATAATTCTTATGAAATCTTTATTGATAAATTAAATGAACTTTACTTTGATACAAAAGTAGTAATAGTTACAAATCCAACAGTAAGTGGTTTTCACTTAGAATATTTAAAAACAAAACTAAATGCAAAAGAGCTTAGTGTAGTTACTATTCCTGATGGTGAAAAATTTAAACATATGGAAACAATTGAATCTATTTTAGAACACTGTTTTGAAAATAGACTTGATAGAAAATCCTTGTTAGTTGCTTTTGGTGGTGGTGTAATAGGTGATATGACTGGTTTTGCTGCTTCTATTTATCAAAGAGGAATTGATTTTGTTCAAATCCCAACTACACTTTTATCACAGGTTGATGCAAGTGTTGGAGGGAAAACTGGTATAAATAATAAATTTGGAAAAAATCTAGTAGGTGCTTTTCATCAACCAATAGCAGTTCATATAGATCCATCGATGTTAAAAACACTTCCTAAAAGAGAGTTTGGAGCAGGTGTTGCAGAAATTGTAAAAATGGCAGTTACTTTTAATAAAGATTTTTTTGAATGGTTAGAATTAAATGATATTAGAGATGAAGATAATTTAAAAATTGCAATACAAAAATCAGTTGAAACAAAAGCAAATGTAGTTTCACAAGATGAAAAAGAACACGGAATAAGAGCAGCTTTAAATTATGGTCATACTTTTGGGCATGTTATTGAAAACGAAACAAATTACAACACATTCTTGCATGGTGAAGCTGTAGGTATTGGTATGATGATGGCTAATGCTGCTTCTGTCAAATTAGGACTTATGACTGCAAGTGAAGAACTAAGAGTTAAAAACTTATTGGAAAAATATAGTATTCCAACTACGTATAAAATAAAAGATGTAGAAGATTTTTATGAACATTTTTTCTTAGATAAAAAATCATTAGATAATAAAATCAAATTTATTTTAGCACGTGGTATTGGTGAGTGTTTAATTACAAATGAATTAGAAAAAGATGATATAATTGATGTTTTAAACGGTTTTACTGATGATTAAAAAACTTTTATTAGCACTAAGTCTTACTGCTTTTACTACTCTTGCTTTTTCTCAAAATACAGTAATTGATAATAAAGATGAAGCTCAAGTTAAGAAAATACATCAAAAAATAATTAAAGAAAAATTCGATGAAGCTCAAAAAGAGTTAAAAGAACAAGAAGAAAAAGAACTAGAAGAGTTAAAATCAAGAGAAATTAATATGAAAAACCTTTCTCTAATAAACAAACTTCTTTCTAAGATAGAAAAGATGGATTCATCTTTAAAAGATAACATACTTTTAAAACGCTATTCAAACTATTTGTCTTACAGAAAAATTTCTACTGAACTTGCCTTATTAAAGAAAAGTGTTAATAAGAAAAAAAATGCAGATGAAGAACTAATATATCAACTGTACAATAAAATTAGAGTAAAAGAAAATGAGTTAGAACTTATCGCAGAATATAAGGGATCTCCTATTGGTGGTTTTATAAATCCTCCTGAAATTGAGAAATATGATGAAATAAGTAATCCATTTGGAATTATAAATGCACTATCTCAAATCAAAAAATTAGAAGATAATAAAAAAGTATTTAACAACTTAGAAAAAGATATTAGTGATTTAACTGTAAAGCTTGCTGATGAATTATTTCTTTATTTAGAACTTTTTAATTTAGAACAAAAATCTGAATACAAAGAAAGAATAACTTTTCTAGATAAACAAAAAAAAGATTTTAACATGGTCTTAGAGATTGTATCAACTACAGAAGAAGTTTATACAAGAAAAATCGAACAAGTTATTCTAGAAATTAAAAATCAAATATCTGAACAGATACAAAAAAGTTTAGTTATTTTTATTATCATTGTAATTTTATCATTTCTTGCTTTTTTACTTAAATTAGCTCTTAAAAAATACTTCTCTCAAAATGAGAGTTATTACATGACAAATAAAATTATAAACTTTACAGTTGTATTTTTGATTATCATGGTTTTAATGTTCTCATACATTGATAATGTTTCATATCTTGTAACAATCCTTGGATTTGCATCTGCTGGTATTGCTATTGCATTAAAAGATTGGTTTATGTCTATTTTTGGATGGATGGTAATTGTAACTTCTGGTTCAATACAAGTTGGAGATAGAATTAAAGTTGAAAGAAATGGTCTTCAAGTTGTAGGGGATGTTTTAGATATATCTTTATTTAAAATCACAATTAGAGAAGATATTACATATACATCGTACACAGTAAATAGAAGAACAGGAAGAATTTTCTTTATCCCTAATAACTACATTTTTTCTGAAATGATTGCAAATTATACTCATTCAGGATTAAGAACTGTATGGGATGGTATTGATATTACTATCACATTTGATTCAAATCATAAAAAAGCACAAAAAATTTCAAGAGATATTTTAAAGCATTATTCAAAAGGTTACACAGATATAACTAGAAAACAATTAAGTAAAATGAGAAGTAAGTATCAACTTAGAGCAACTGGAGTTGAACCAAGAGTATTTACTTTTGTTGAACCTTATGGAATTGTTATATCAGGATGGTACCTTACAAATTCTTATGCAGCTTTACAACTAAGAAGTACAATTAGTCCAGAAATATTAGAAGCTTTTATGAAAGAAGATGATATTCATATAGCATATCCAACACAGCAAATAAATATGAATAATACAGAAAACCATTATGGACCATCAAGAGCTCCAAGAGTTAAACCAGAAGAATTAGAGAATACAGAGGGTTAAAAAAGTAGATGAATTTTACAAAAGAAAAACAAAAAGTTTATTTTAAAACATTTGGATGTAGAACAAATGTATTTGATACGCAAGTAATGATGAGTAATTTAAAAGATTTTGATGTAACTCAAGATGAAAAACAAGCAGATGTAGTAGTTATTAATTCTTGTACCGTTACAAATGGTGCAGATAGTACAGCTCGTGGTTATATAAATAGTTTAAAAAAATCAGGAAATGATCCTAGAGTTGTATTTACAGGTTGTGGAGTTTGGACTAAGGGTGAGAGCTTATTTAAAGAAGAAAAAGTAGATGCACTATTTGGACATTCTGAAAAAGAAAAAATAAATGAACTTTTATTACAAGAAGATAGGTTCTTCCAAGCAGGTGATTTAGAACACCTTGATAATACAATAGTAGAAGAGTTTATTGGTAAAAGTAGAGCATTTATAAAAGTTCAAGAGGGTTGTGATTTTAGATGTTCATATTGTATTATTCCTTATGTTCGTGGAGATGCAAGATCATATAGCGAAGATAAAATTTTAGAACAAGTTGAAACCTTAGCTTCAAATGGATTTGGAGAATTTATATTAACTGGAACTAATGTAGGTTCATACGGTAAAAAGCAACATACTTCATTAGCAAAACTTTTAAAGAAAATGTCTAAAATTAAAGGTGTTAGAAGAATTAGAATGGGAAGTATCGAGCCTATTCAAATTGATGATGAGTTTAAAGAATTGGTAAACGAACCTTTTATGGCAAAACATCTTCATATAGCTTTACAGCATACATCAAAAGATATGCTAAAATTAATGAATAGAAGAAATAAAGTTTTATCTGATCTAGAACTTTTTGAATTTTTAAAAGAAAATGGTTATGCTTTAGGAACAGATTTTATAGTTGGACACCCAGGTGAAACAGATGAAATATGGAAGGAAGCTATGGAAAATTTACATAAATTTCCACTAACACATATTCATGCATTTACTTACTCAAAAAGGGATGGAACACCAAGTGCGCTTATGAAACCTGAAGTTAGAGGTAATATTGCTAAATTACGTTATAACGAATTAACTAGAATTATTGAAGAAAAAAACTTCAATTTTAGAAAAGATAACAATAAAACATTAGAAATTTTAATAGAACAAGAAAAAAATGGAAAATATATAGGTTTAGATCAACATTTCAATCAAATAGAAATTGAATCAGCTGTTGACTTAGTTGGGGATTGGATATTTATTGATGATTATGAAGTAAAGGCCAAAAACAATGTCGCAAAATTCAAATAAAAAAACTATAGATAAAAATTTTAAATTAATGGCAGTATCTGCCACAATTTTAGTAATTCTTTTTACATATACACTTTATAATAATACTGCAAGTGTGCAAAGTTCTTTATACTATCTAGGAATTGGAGTTTTATTATTACTATTGTTTTTATTAATAAAACTCAATAAAGATAAATTATATAAATATTTTAATCAATATAAAACCAATTCATTTGATTCTTTACAAGATCAAAAATTAAAATCAAATTCAACTAATGATGATTTAAATATAAATATTCAAGCAGTAAGTTCAAATGTTACATTTAAAGATATTGCAGGAATTTCTGAAATAAAAGAAGAATTAGAAGAAGTGGTAGATTTTTTAAATGAACCAAAAAAATATTTAAAGCATGGTGTAAAACTGCCTAAAGGTGTTCTTTTAATTGGACCTCCAGGAGTTGGTAAAACATTAATTGCAAGAGCGGTTGCTGGTGAAGCTGATGTACCATTTTTCTATCAAAGTGGTGCTTCTTTTGTTCAAATTTATGTTGGAATGGGTGCTAAAAAAGTACGAGAGTTATTTAAAACAGCAAAACAAAATGCACCTGCAATTATTTTTATTGATGAAATTGATGCTGTTGGTAAAAGAAGAAGCGGGACATCAAATGACGAAAGAGAATCAACTTTAAATGAATTATTAACACAAATGGATGGATTTGAAGGAGATAGCGGAGTCATTGTAATTGCTGCTACAAATAAAGTTGAAGTATTAGATGAAGCACTATTAAGAGCAGGACGATTTGATAGACGACTTCATGTAGGACTTCCTAATATTGATGATAGAGAAAAAATTTTAGAATTATATTTAAATGAAAAAAATCATGAAATAAATATTAGACAATTATCTGTTGACACTACAGGTTTTAGTTCAGCTGCATTAGCAACTTTAATAAATGAAGCACTATTAAATATGATAAAAAGAGATTCAAAGATATTAGATTCTGACGATATTGAAATTGCTAAGAATAAACTTGAATTTGGTAAAAAACAAATTAAAATATTAGATGAAAAACAAAAAGAAATTCTATCAATTTACCAAGCATCAAAAGCTTTTATCTCAAAAAATAAAGTGGCTTTATTTGATGAAAGTGTAGAAAAACTCAATACAACTTATCCATCTTATCATGAACTTATTGAAAATATTAGAAGGGATTTAGCTGGTTTTATTGGTGTTGAAGTAATTAAAAAAGAAAAATATGCAATAAATCACAAAGACCTGGAAAATGCAGATAAAATTGCTAATGAAATTGTAAATAAATACAAAATGGCGACATCTGTAGAAGAGTTATTAAACAATGTTAAAAATGATTTGAGAGCTGATTTATCTCATAATTCAAGTGAAATAAATAGATTAAAAGAAATAATGATAAAAAATGAGGTTATTACACTAAATGATATCTAAGACTTATTTTTCTGGGTTTTGTTTAAAAAATGAATCTGATCTTTTCTTTAATTATATACTTAAAAATGAATTTACAGTTTCAGGATTTTCTTATGGAGCTATTAAGGCCTTTGAACAGGTTTTAAATTCAGATATACGAGTTGACAAACTTCAGCTTTTTTCACCTGCTTTTTTTCAAACAAAAGACAAAAAATATAAAAGAATGCAGCTGATGTTCTATAAAAAAGATGAAGATGCTTATTGTAATAATTTTTTAAAGAATATTACATATCCATCTAATATAAATTGTGATAAGTATTTTATTCCAGGTACTTATGACGATCTTGATAAATTAATAAATTATAATTGGGATGAAAAAAAACTTCAATCATTAATAAATAAAGGTGTAAAAATAGAAGTTTTTATAGGAGAAAAAGATAAAATTATCGAAGCCCAAAAAGCAAAAGATTTTTTTCTTAAATATGCAACAGTATATTTTATAAAAAACGTTGGACATATATTAAATAAATAAAATCAAATAAATATGAAGGAATTATATATGAAAGCAAAAAAAGCAAAAATAGGAATTATAACAGCTAGTGATAGAGCAAGTAAAGGTATTTATGAAGACTTATCAGGCAAAGCCATAATAGATACAATAAATGATTATTTAACATCTCCATGGGAAGAAGTTTATAGATGTATTGAAGATGATCAAAAAACTATTGAAGATACAATGAAAGATTTAATTGATAATGAAGAATGTTGCTTGGTTGTAACTACTGGTGGAACTGGCCCATCAACTCGAGATGTAACACCAGAAGCTACTGAAGCTGTATGTGATAGAATGATGCCTGGGTTTGGTGAATTAATGAGAGCAGAATCTTTAAAGTTTGTACCAACGGCTATTCTTTCAAGACAAACAGCAGGACTTAGAGGAAGCTCACTAATAGTTAATCTTCCTGGAAAACCAAAATCAATTAGAGAATGTTTAGATGCAGTATTTCCTGCAATTCCTTATTGTATTGATTTAATGGAAGGTCCATTTTTAGTTTGTAATGAAGATGTTATTAAAGCATTTAGACCAAAAGCAAAATAGACTAATATGAAAGAAATACTAAAAAAACTAGACTTAATTGATTATATAAATTCATTTTCAAATTTCTTTGCACGTGAAAAATCTGTAATCTTAGAAGGTGATATTAATCTTCATCATAAACTTATAAATGAAATATCAAAATTTGATATTAAAGCGCCTGGTGAAGTACAAAACCTAGATGGACCCTTACAACATATTCAAAAACAAGGTATTTTGAAAGTTGATGACATTATTGAATTTGTTAAAATCATAAAATACTTTATGTATTTAAAAAGATTTAATTTTGATGGAAAACTTCAAGAATGGATTAATAAAATTATTATACCTTCAGATATTCAAAAAATATGTGATTATTTTGACGATAGAGCAAAACTTAAAGATGGAATTAATGCAGAGTTTGATTCTGTTAAACATGCAATTTTTACAAACAAAGAATTAATTAAACAAAGTCTATACAAAATTATCAATAATCAAAAGGTAAGATCTTATCTTGTAGATTATCAAGTTCATTATATAAATGGTGAAGAATCATTACTTGTTCGTGGTGGATTTAATCATGTTTTAAAAGCTTCAGTAATTGATAGATCTAACTCTGGGTTCTTTTATGTTTTACCACATAGTGTTAGTTCATTAAAACAAAAACAAAATGACTTAAAAAATAAGCAAGAAGAAATTCTTTTAAAAATATGTAGACAGATTACTTCTTTATTTGAAAAAAACTTGATGTTTTTAAAGTTTATCAATAAAGAATTTGATAGATTCGATCATTATCAAGCTAGACTATTTTTTGCAAAAGTTGGTGATAAAAATTTTATAATTCCAACAAAGAAAAAAGAAAATAAACTTGTAGACTTTTCACACCCCGCACTTCATGATCCTAAACCTATAAGTATAGATTTTACTAGATCTGTTGTTATGATTACAGGAGTAAATGCTGGGGGTAAAACAATGATGTTAAAATCTATTTTATCCGCTGTTTTACTTTCAAAGTATCTAATTCCTTACAAAGCACACGAGGATACAAAAATAGGTAATTTTAAATCTATTAATGCAGTATTAGATGACCCTCAAAGTGTTAAAAATGACATTTCAACATTTGCTGGAAGAATGCAGGAGTTTTCAAAACTATTTTCTACAAAGAATGCAATTGTAGGAGTTGATGAAATTGAATTGGGAACTGATTCTGATGAAGCGGCTTCTTTATTTAAAGTAATTATTGAAGAACTTATTAGAAAAGACATTAAAATAATTATCACAACACACCATAAAAGATTAGCTGCTTTGATGGCTTCAAATGATGAAGTTGAATTAATAGCAGCACTTTATGATGAAGCTAATAGAGTTCCAACTTATGAATTCTTGCAAGGAACTATTGGAAAATCTTATGCTTTTGAAACAGCATCAAGATATGGTATTCCAAATAATGTAGTTTTAAAAGCAAAAGAAGTTTATGGTGATGATAAAGACAAATTAAATGAATTAATAGAAAGAAGTAGTGAACTAGAAAAAGATTATAAGCTAAAAATTACAAAACTAAATGAAGAAATTGATAATATGGAAAGGTTATCGAGAAATTTAAAAGAACAAAAAGAATCTTTAGATGATCATATTTATTCAGAGAAGTCTAAACTACAAAAAGAGTATAAAGACGCAAGAGATGAGGCTAAAAAAGCAATCAAAGCGAAACTTAGTACCGAATCACATCAGCATCTAAATATTGCACATAAAAAAGCAATAGAGATAAAAACCGAAAAAGTACAAGATGTCGTTGAACTAAAAGTGGGAGATAGAGTAAAATATAGAACTACTAAAGGTGTACTTATTTCTATAAAAGGAACTAAAGCTTATATTGAAAATGACATGGGAATGAAAGTTCAAGTTAAATTAGCTGATTTACAAAAATCAGGTAATCCCCCAAAATTAAAAAAGAAGCCAATTAAAGCTACCTTAACAGTTCAAAAACCTTCAACAGGACATGTAAAACTAGATTTACATGGACAAAGAAGTGATGAAGCAATAAATAACCTTGATAAGTTTTTATCAGATGCATTGATTGCAGGTTTTGATGAAGTTTTAGTTTATCATGGAATTGGAACAGGTAAGTTAGCTTATGCTGTTAAAGTGTTTTTAGATTCTCATCCAAGTGTTGCTGGATATACAGATGCACATGCAAGTCAAGGTGGGTTTGGAGCTAAGGTTATAAAGTTATAAAACTTTATAAGCTTTGAAATATTTAATTTTATCACTAACTTCATCCATTTCTAAAGAAGATGTATGAGCATATTGGTCAAAAATAGGGTACTTAACTTTAAATATTTTCTGTTTCATTTTTTATCTTTTATTTAATTGATAGAAAAGATTTTATTACACAATCCATTCTTTCATCTATGTCTTTTCCATCTATATTCATATAATCTGTTTGTATTTTATAAACTAATTTATTATTTAATTTAAACTCAAATAATAAATAACCTGCATATAGTTTTGATTTAAGACCTTTTTTTCCTTTGTCTTCTTTGTCATTTTCATATATATAATAATCAATTATAAGTTTTTTATTATTTGGTACATTTGATGTAATATATTTTTTCAAAACATTCTCTAAAGTTTCATTTGCTTGTTTTATAGTTAATATATTTATTAAATTACTTGGCATCAATTTCGAGTATTCAATATTTGATTTGATAAGAAAGTTATTTGTTTCTATAAGATTATTTGTTTCCCAAATTGGGTGTTCAAAATCAATTTTTTCAAAAGTTATTGTTTTTTCTTGACATGATAATCTTTTTTGTTTTGGGTCAAATTTATTAACTTCTTCAAAAACTGCAAATGTAATAAAAAGAATTAAAAGTATTAATATTGTTGGTAATATTTTATTCATAATATTTCCTTATTAGATTATTATAATAAAATATTATAATAATCTAATAATATCAAATAAAATATTATAAGTCAAACTTTTAAATTATAATAAATCTAATATCAATTTTGATATAATTGAGTATTAAAAGGAAAAAAATGACAATTATAGAACTTTTTCAAAAATTATTAAGATTTAAATCAGTAACTCCAGAAGATGACGGAGCTTTTGACTTTATAGAAGATTATTTAGGAGATGAATGGACTTGTATAAATATAGATAGAGAGGATACTAAAAATAGAGTATATTATAAAAAATTTAATGATAATCCTCAACATTTATGTTTTGCTGGTCATATTGATGTTGTACCTCCAGGTGAAGGATGGCAGGTTGATCCATTTGCTGCTGATGTTATAGATGGAGTAATTACTGCACGTGGAACTCAAGATATGAAAAGTGGAGTTGCAGCATATCTATATGCCTGCAAACACACGAAAAAATTTGATGGGACCTTGTCAATTTTAATGACTTCTGATGAAGAAGGAGAAGGAACTTATGGAACTATTAAAGCTTTAGATTATTTAAAAGAAATAGATTTTATACCTCAATATGCTGTAGTTGCAGAACCAACTTGTGAAAAAGTATTTGGTGATGCTATTAAAGTAGGTCGAAGAGGTAGTATTAACGGATATTTACAAATCAAAGGAAGACAAGGTCATGCTGCATATCCTGAAAAAGGAATAAATCCAATACATCAAATGGCTCCACTTTTAAATAAAATTGCAAGTCATGATTTAGATAATGGAGATCAATATTTTGCTCCTAGTAAAATTGTTTTAACAGATATAAGATCTGGAATGCAAGTTACAAATGTAACACCTAATAAATTAGATTTAATGTTTAATGTTAGAAATTCAACAAATACAAAAAAAGAAGATGTCGAAGCTTATATCGAAAAAATATTTGGTCATTTAGATTATACTTTACGTACTACTCAAGGTTCATATCCATTTGTTACTAACAAAGAATCAAAAGTTGTACTTGCAATGGAGAATTCAATTAAAGATGTATTAGGAGTTACAACAAAACACTCAACTGCTGGGGGAACATCAGATGCTAGATATTTTGGAGCATTTGGAATAGAGGCTATTGAGTTTGGTGTAATAAATGATACGATTCACAGTATTCGTGAAAGAACTACTACAAAAGAAGTAGAGAGCTTAGCTAAAGTTTACATGGATCTAATTGAGAAATTTTAATATTAATACAGAAAAAAGAGACATTAATGTCAATAACTAGACAAATAATATTTTTAGCAAAAAGAGATTGTATTGAAGAGTTAAAAGACCTATTAAAAACTACAATTATAGATACTAAAAAAGAAAAGGGTTGTTTGATGTATGAAGTTTTTCAGACAATAAACAATCCCGTTGAATTCATAGTGATTGATTCTTGGAAAGATGAAGAATCTTTAAAAAAACATTATGAAAGTAAACACTATTTAAATTTTATAAATAATTTTAAAGAATACAACGCACATATTGAGCCATTTGAATTAGAGAATTTATCATAATGAAAATATCAAAGCTATATTCAAATAAAGATGATTTTAAAAGCATAGTATTTGACAAAGGTATTAACTTTATACTTTCAGACACTAATGGTGTTGGAAAAAGTAGTCTTTTTAAATTAATAGATTTTTGTTTATTAGGAGATAGGCATTTCCTTGGAAATGAGCATTTTAAAGACTATATTTTCTATATAGAGCTACAAATCTCATCAAATAGATATATTAGTATCAAAAGACCTACAAAAACTGGTAAAAATATAGAATTAAAAATCACAAAACAAAAGTGCATACTTTTAGATGAAAAAAAATTTGATAAAAAATGTAGTCTAGGTATTGCTAAATCTTTTCTTGAAAATAAAGTTAATTATTCTATAAATAAGTTTAGAACATACATAGGATATTTTTTAAGAGATAAATACAATCAAAATAATGTATTTATATTAAAAAAACACGAAACACTTCATGAAATAGAATATAAAACAGTTGTATCAAATCTTTTAGGTATTGATGGTCGTAAAATAAGAAAAAAATATGAATTAGATGAAAAAATTAAAAAAGAAGAAATGGAATCTACATCTTTAGTAAATTTACAAAATGAATTAGAAAGAACTGTTAAGGCAAACAAGACATTAAGTAACAGTTATTTTATAGATAGATTTAAAAGTAATATTCTTAAATATGGAAATATTATTATAAATAAAAAAGTTGATCTTTCAATTAGTTTTAATACTTCAAATGATATTGAGTTTAATCTAAAAGTAAAAGATAATCAAGGATTAGATTCTGAAATAAATGATGAACCTATTATAAAAAAACTATTATGTTTAATTTTTCAATCAGCACTTGCTGAAACATATGTACAAAAAAGGCTTATTAAATTTGTAGCCTTTGATAGCCCTTTTGCAGAATACAAAAATACCTATGAAGATGGTATATACAATTGTATACATGAATTACATAGAATAGGCATTCAAACTATTGTTACTTCAAATGAAAAATTTATTCATAATTCTTCAAACTTATTAGAAATAGAAGATAAATATTTAACAGATTACTTTACTATTAATGACAAATTAATGGGTGAGTTTGAATAAAGATTATAAATCATAATCTTTAATAAATTTCTCACTCATAAAATCAATATTATCTTTCAATTTTAATTCAAACATAACATTTGGATTAGTTTTTACGTCTTTTTTCTTTACGTAATACTGACAATCTATATTTGTCATACTTACTAAATATTTAGTACCAATATTAAAATCTAATAATCTTTCTTTTGTAGTTAACAGGTATTTATTATTAGTCTTTTTTATTTTGTACTCTTTGTTTATTAATTCTAATTGTTCTTTAAAATCGATTATATTTTTACCTGGAATTTGTATGTTTCCTGTTTTCTTTCTTCTAAATATCAAATTGATATCAAAATATTTCTCAATTTCATTTATTGGAATGAAAAGTAAATCATTCAAAGATAATTTATTAAATTTATTTGAAGAAATAATCCATTCGACACCTTTTTCATAGTATATAGTCTTTATCCAATCATACAAAACATCTTTACTAATATTTACATAAATAGATGCATCATTAGTACCTTTAAAATCTGAATAATTTGAATTAAGATATTTTATAATTTCAATAGTATATTTATTTGAATCGTTTTTACTTTTATCACAAAAAACAAATTTTTTGTCTTCATTTTTTAGTATTATTTGTCCAGCTTGAGTTGGACCAAACTTTGCTTCTATATTTGTAATAAGTCGAAGTGATTGTCTTACAGCTATGTATGATTGGCTTAAATCAAATCCGCCTTCTACTGCAAAGTTAGCATTAAAATGACTGTTTAAAAAATCACTTGCTTCATCTTGAAATATCTCCCATTTCTGTAATGCCATTGTTTTACCTTTAAATTAATTTAAGTATTATAGCGCAATCGTATAAGCAAATAGATCTAAGAGTAAAAATTATTTTACCAAAGCATAACAAGAATTTAGATACCATGCGAAATATATAATTTAAAAGGAAAATAATGGAACAATTACCAAATTGCCCAAAATGTAACAGTGAATATACTTATGAAGATCGAAGCTTACTCATTTGTCCTGAATGTGCTCATGAATGGACTCCAAGTACGGAAGCTGATGATATAGAGTTTACTGTAAAAGATGCAAATGGAGCAACTTTAAGAAGTGGTGATGATGTTACTATTATTAAAGATCTAAAAGTTAAAGGTAGTTCTTCTGTTGTTAAAGTGGGTACTAAAATCAAAAATATTAGATTAGTTGAAAGTGCAATTGATCATAATATTGATTGTAAAATTCCTGGTGTTGGGGCTTTGAAAATTACTCCTATGTACGTTAAGAAATCTTAATATATTTAAAATAAAAAAAGAGAAATAATTGAAAACAAAAAGAATTAAAAACCTGATGATCTCAGGAATTACTGTAACAACTAATAACGAAAATGAAATGAATGAAGAAAGTGCAAAAATTGCAACCCTTTGGGATGATTATGCAGAAAAGAATGTATATAGTGCAACTCATGATAAAGCAAATAATAGTTCTATGTATGGAGTTTATTCAAATTATACATCAAATACTAGTGGTGACTTTGATGTAACTATTGGTGTTGAAGTTACTAAAAATAAAAAAGCTATAGTTATTGAAGATGAAAAATATCTAGTATTTAAAAAAGAAGGTGAATTACCTCAAGTTGTAATTGATACATGGAAAGATATTTTGGATTACTTTGAAAACAATGATGAATTCAAAAGAAAATATTCAATTGATTTTGAACATTATACAAAAGAAGATGAAATAGAAATTTATATTTCTATTGAAAAGTAGTTAAAACAATAAGTATAAATACTTATTGTTTTACATTGTACTTTGTAAGCATATTTGGCCAAGAAACTTTATTACCTTCTTTGTCAAATACAGCTGGAGTACCTCTAACTTCTAATTTCTGAGCAATTGCAATTTGTGAGGCTAAACTAGTTTCAAGTTCAGCTAATTCTTTATTTGAATAATTCCTATTTTTATAATCTTCATCATTAATATTAATACTTAACATTGCTTTAATTTTTTCAGCATTTGTTTTTTTGCTCATAACATACATTGACATGTCTTTTGCATTTTTATGAAAATCTAAGGGATAAAAGAAAACTCTAATTTTTACATTTTTTTCAATTTGAGGAAAGTATGACTCAAATTTTTTACAATACGGACATTCTGGATCTGTAAATAAGAAATACTCATCACTACCACTCCCAAAAGTTAAAGCTTCTTTTCCTGCAAGTCCTGATACATCTGCTGGAACTTCTAGTTTTGCTCCTGTTTGTGTATTGATAATTTCACCAGCAATTAGATTTTTCTTATCTTTTGTCAAGTATAATTCGTCACTATTACCTTGTATAACTACTTTTAATAAATAAAAGTCTTCAACATCATATGCTTTTTTTACACTTATTTGAGCTCTTTTAAAAAGTTCTAACTCTTCTATCTTTTTTATTTCATTTTGTGATAATAAAGTAGCTGCATTTAAACTTGTTCCTACTAATAATACCAACAATAGTTTTTTTACCATTTGAATCATTGTTATTCCTATTTTGAATTAATAGATTATATTACTATTTAAGTGTTAACAAATAGTTAAAAGTTTTGCATAATTTATAAGTTAGTAGAAGAAGATGTTTTAAAGTAACTAGATTAACTATTATGTCATTACTTACAAAAAGTAAAGTAAGAGAAATATAAGTTTATTATTAATATAATTTTGTCAGAAAATAAAAGGAATAATATGAATAATACATTTGAAGATGCAATGAACTTTAGACATGCTTGTAAAGTATTTGATGATACAAAAAAAATTACAGATGAAGATATAAACTATATTTTAGAAGCGGGACGAAAGTCTCCATCATCTTTTGGTATGGAACCTTGGAAATTTTTAGTAATTACTAATGAAGAGTTAAAGGCTAAGATAAGACCTGCTTGTTGGAATCAAATACAAGTTACTTCATGTTCTCATTTAATTCTAGTTTTAGCAGCTATTGATGCTGTAAAACCAGAATTTGAGGTAGTTGAAAGAAAATTTAGACGTAGAACAATGCCTCAAGAAAAACTGGATATGTATTTAGGTTTATATGCTAGTCATTTAGAAAAAACTTTATCAAGCGATGATAATGTTTATTCATGGACTTCTAAACAAACTTATTTAGCAACAGCAAATATGATGACAGCTGCAGCTGTTAAGGGAATTGATTCATGTCCAATCGAAGGTTTTGAAAAAGAAAAAGTAGAAAAGATATTAGATTTAGATACAAGTAAATACCAATTATCTGTAGTTGTTCCATTTGGATTTAGACTTAATGAACAATCTACTCAACTAAGAGAAAAACTAGAAGATGTGGTTGAATTTATAAAATAATTATTAGTTATTAATTACATTTTGAAAGAGTAGGGGAAAAAGCTTTTGTTCCTACTCTTACCTTCTCTCCTATATCATATTCTTTCGCTTCATCTTCACATAATACTACTTCAACCAATTGCTGAGAAATTGATATAATAGCTATATAAATTACGTCAGTTTTAATAATATCTAAAATTTCTCCTTCAAAAGAAAATTTTTGAGAACCAGATGTTTTTAATAATATATCTTTAGGATTACCATCTTGAATAATTTTACCTTGCTGTAACACTAAAACACGATTTGCTAATCTATACATTTCACTAGGTTCATGACTTACTATTATAGTTGTTGTATTAAACTCTTTATGTAAACATAAAATTTCATTTTGAAGTTTTAGTCTCATAGATGGATCTAATGCTGAAAGTGGCTCATCCATAAGTAATAATTTTGGTTTATTCATCATTGCTCTACATAAACTAACTCTTTGTTTTTGACCACCACTTAAAGTAGAAGGCATTCTTTTAGCAAGCTGTGTTAATTCAGTTAATTTTAAAAGTTTACTTGCTAATTTTTTATCATTTTTTACATACAAGAGATTTTGTTCTACACTCATATTATCAAATAATGCATAGTCTTGAAAAACAAAACCAATGTCTCTTTTTTGAATATTCAAGTAACTTTTGTCATCAAGCCAGACTTGATTATCAACTCTAATATTTCCTTTTGATTCTTCTAGTCCTGCTAAAATTCTAAGTAAAGTTGTTTTTCCACTTCCACTAAGTCCTGTAAGTGCTATAAAGTCACCTTTTTTAATACTAAAGTTCACATCTAAAGTCATTGAACCATCTGAACCATGGAGTTGTTTATTTATATCTATTTTTATCATTTGAATTCTTTTTTAAATAAAAGTTTTTTTCTGTTTTGCATTAAATACATAAACACCAAATAAAACAATAAAACTCATGATTAACATAATTGCACTGTATATATGAGCATTTGTATAATCAAGAATTTCTACATATTCATATATTGCAACAGAAGCTACTTTAGTTTCATTTGGAATACTACCTCCAACCATTAAAACTACTCCAAATTCGCCAACTGTATGTGCAAATGTTATTATAATTGCTGTTAATAAAGCAGGTTTAATATTTGGTAGTGCTACACTAAAAAGTGTTCTAAATTTACTTTTACCACTAATATAACTAGCTTCAAGCATATTTTTATTCAAACTTTCAAAACCACTTTGCATTGGTTGAACCATAAAGGGCAGACTATAAAAACAAGAAGCTACTACAAGACCTGTAAAATTAAAAACCAATTTTATACCTAAATACTCATCAAAAAAGCTTCCAACAGGAGAATTTAACGAAAGTGTATACAAAAGATAAAAACCTAAAACTGAAGGTGGTAAGACAATAGGTAAAGCAGTTAGTGCTTCAATAACTGGTTTGATTTTTGATTTTGTTTGAGATAAGTACCATGCAAGTGGCAATGCAATTATAAATAAAATTATAGTAGTTGTAAGAGCTAATTTAAAAGATAAAATAAATGGTTCAATCTCTAATGTATTTAAATAATTCATTATTCTATTATCTTTTGTATTGATAAATCACTAGCTTTTATTAAAGCTATTATTTTGTCATTTTGTTTTAAATCCATTCTGGTTAGAGAATTTGTTGTAATAATACTGTTTAATATACTACCTTGATAATTCAATATTAAAGAACTTAATAACTCACCTTTAGTTAGTTTTTGTATAGTGCATTCAAATTGATTAGAAAGGCTTATTTCACCTTTTAAATTTTTAGCAATTGCTATATGAGAAGAATTAATATTCAAAAATACTTTTGAACCAATTTTAATATTTGAAAGTCCTAAACTCATCATTGATAAGGTAGTTTCCTTAAATTTGAATTGAACAATAGTTAGATTTTCTAGACTATCTATATTTATTACTTTAGCTTCTAATTTATTCATTTATAAGATATCCATAATTTTTAAATATTTCTCTGGCTTTTTTTGTAAAAATAAAATCATAAAATGCTTGTGTCTCATTTTTATTTTTAGCATTTTTTAATACTATAATACCTTGTTCTATTGGAGTATAAAGTTTAGAATCAATTTCTTTCCAATTAATATTTTCTTTATATTTTTTCATTTTACTTGAAAATAAAGAAGATTTTGCAATTATACCAATATCTGTTGCATTTATACTATAAAGTATCGTTTGAGAAATTGATTCTCCATAAATAAATTTTGATTTTATGTTTTCAAAAATATTTGCATTTTTTAAAGCTTCAAAGCTAGCAATTCCATAAGGTGCAGTTTTAGGATTTGCAATAGCAATTTGTTTTATATTTTTGTCTTCTAATAAGTTTCTTATATCTTTTTTAAAGTCTAAATTTTTTGTACTAAAGTATGCTAAAGAACCTTTTGCATAAACTTTTGGTTTAATATTTGCATAATTTTTTATATATAAATTATAAGGGTATTTCATATTTGCAGACATGAATAAATCATAAGGAGCACCATGTGTTATTTGTGCATTTAATTTTCCACTACTACCTAAAATCACATTAACTTTTATACTAGGATTTTTTTGATTGAATTCTTTTATCAAATCATTAACTGCATAAGAAACATTTGCTGCAACTGCAATGTTAATTTCTTTTGCGTTAGTATTTAATACTAATAAAAACAGTACAAAAACTATTTTGTTAATCATTTAATAATCCTTATTTATTTCCAGTCATATTACTAATATCTATTACTTTTATTAAGACTTAGAATTATTAAATACTATCTACAGCTTACTTAAAATAGAGTAAATTTAAATTAAGAGAATATTATAGCTTCCTTTCAATATAAAGTTTAACTTTAGAATAAATCTTTTTAGATATAATCGCGACATAATTAGAAAAGAATATCAAAATATGGAGAAGAATATAATATGGTTCAAACTGTAAACCTTAAAAAAGCTTTTGGTGCAAGAGTTTTATTTCAAGATATAAATGTTAAATTAGATGGTGGTAAAAGATATGGTTTAATTGGTGCAAATGGTGCTGGTAAAACTACTTTCTTAAATATATTATCTGGAAAAGATGATGCAACTGAAGGTGAAGTACAAGTTCAAAATGGTAAAAAAGTTGGAACATTAGGTCAAAATCAATTTGCATATGAAAACAATTCAATTTTCGATACGGTACTTTTAGGAAATAAAAGATTATTTGATGCGATTAAAGAAAAAGAAAAATTATACTTAGAAGAGTACACTGATGAAATAGGTGATAAATTAGGAGAGTTAGAAATTATATGTTGTGAAGAAGATCCAACTTATGAATATGATGTAAAAATTACTAAAATCTTAGAAGATTTAGGTTTTCCAGCAGCTCAACAAAGTGATTTAATGTCATCAATTTCTGGTGGAGATAAGTTCAAAGTTCTACTTGCACAAGTTTTATACCCAAAACCAGATGTATTATTTTTAGATGAGCCTACAAATAACCTTGATATTGCAACAATTGGTTGGTTAGAAAATCAATTGCAACATCATGATGGTACTATGGTAGTTATCTCGCATGATAGACACTTTTTAAATGCTGTTTGTACAAATATCTTAGATGTTGATTTTAAACAAATTAGAGAGTTTACAGGAAACTATGATGATTGGTATATTGCATCTATGTTAATTTCTAAACAAAATGAAACAGATGTTAATAAAAAATTAAAAGAAAAAGAAGAACTTGAAAAATTTATTACAAGATTTAGTGCAAATGCTTCTAAAGCTAAACAAGCAACTTCAAGACAAAAACAACTTGATAAGTTAAATGTTGGTGAAATAAAAGTTTCATCAAGACGTGATCCATCTA
>CAJQLJ010000038.1 GCA_905479135.1 uncultured Campylobacterales bacterium
TTCTTTTAAACCATTTGCTAATACAGCTCTTAATGCTTCACCTTCAGCATCTTCTGTTAATTTGTCAGCATATCTTTGCTTAACAACAGCAACAGGTACTTTACCTTTTCTAAAACCTTGAATATCCATAGTTTTTGCAGCTTGTTTAGCTACTTTGTCTAAGTTAATTTCAATTGTCTCTTTTGCGATTGTAGCAGATATAACTGCGTTTGCTTCGTCAACTTTTTTTGCGTTAAATTCCATCAAATTTACTCCGATTGTTATAATTTTAATCGTGATTTTATCTAAAAATTAATAAAGCTTTAATAAAATACATTTCCAAGGAGTTTTCAATTGCAATTTTTATATGTAAATGTTATTTATTTAATGCTAATACCTTCAATAATACTGATGATATTAATATTAAAGAAAAAAAATTCATTTGAAAAATATTTTTCAGAAGAAACTATTAGTAAATTAAGTATTTCAAATAATTACTTTTCAAATAAAGCTAGGAATACAACTTTATTTATTTCATTATTATTTATGATTTTTGCATTAGCAAGACCTGTTACAAATGAAAAAATACATGAAACAAAACAGGAACTAAATGCAATTGTTGTTGCTATTGATGTTTCAAAATCAATGATGGCAAATGACATTTACCCAAATAGATTAGAATTTGCAAAGAAGAAAGTATTAGATATTATTGAATTATCGAAGACAAATGCGCTTGGAGTTATTTTATTTGCTAAATCTTCTTTTATACTTTCACCTGTAACACAAGACTTTAACTCTCTTAAAATTTTGATTAAAAATTTGGATACAGGAATAAACTTTGATAATGGTACAAATATTTACTCAACTTTAGAAACTACAAATAAACTATTAAAAAATTACACTAGTAAAAATCTTTTCCTTCTAAGTGATGGAGGTGATAAAAAAGAGTTTAAAGAAGAAATAGAATTTGCAAATAAACAAAATATTAACATATATACAATAGGAACAGCAACAAATCAAGGTTCTGCTATTAAATTGGATAATGGGAATTACTTAGTAGATAAAAATGGAAATATTGTAAATGTAGATTTAAATGAAAATATCAAGAAGCTAAGTCTTGAAACAAGCGGTGGATATATCAATTATTCATTAGACTCTAATGATATAAGTCAAATTTTAAAAGAGATTAACTCAAAATCAGAAAGACAAGAATTTAAAAAAAAGAGCTTTAAAACATATACTGAATTGTTTATTTACCCTTTATCATTAGGACTCTTTTTTTTACTCATTGCTTTTTCATCATTACCAAGTTTTAAATCAAAGAATAAGATTAATATATTTATTCTTTTTACAATATTTTATTTTCTTAATAATCCTAATATGGAAGCTTCTATTTTTGATTTTAAAACAATTGATAAAGCTAATAATTCATATAAATCTGAAAATTATAAAAAAGCAATTGAACAATATTCTTCACTGGAACAAAAAGAGCAAACAAAATATAATCTTGCTAACTCATTATATAAAGATAAAAAATATAAAGAAGCTATAAAAATATATAAAGATATTAAAAGTAAAGATAAAAAATTTGACTTTCAAAGACTGCATAATCTTGGTAATTCCTATGTAAACACAGGAAACTTGAAAAAAGCAAAAGAATCTTATGAAAATGCTTTAAAAATAAAAAATGATAAGCAAACAAAAGAAAATTTAGAATTAGTCAAGAAAGAAATAGAAAAGAAAAAAACATCAAATAATAAAGATGAACAAAAAGAATCCTCGGATAAGAAGAATGAGCAAAAAGAATCCTCGGATAAGAAGAACAATAAAAAAATAAAACAAAATGAAAAAACTTATAATCAAAATGAAATATCGGATTTAGAAGAAGAAAAATGGATTAAGCAACTTGAAAGTCAAAAAACAAACTCTCTTTTAAAGAAAATGGATTCAATAGAAAAAGTAAATGACTCAGAAAACTTTTGGTAAATAATATAATTACACATTAGTTTCATATAAATCACATATAAAGCTTAATTTAATACTTCTTTTTATACAATTGTATATTAAAAAAGGAGAAGATATGAAAAAAAGTGTATTAAGTTTAACATTAGTAGGTGCATTAAGTATTCCTGCAATGGCTGCTCAATTTATTACAATTGGTACAGGTGGAGTTACAGGAACATATTATCCAACAGGTGGTGCAGTTTGTAGAATGGTAAACAAACTTAAAAAAGAAACTGGTATTAGATGTACTGTTGAATCAACTGGTGGTTCTGTTTATAATGTAAATACTATCAAAGCAGGTGAACTTGACTTTGGTATTTCTCAAAGTGATACAGCATATCAAGCATATAATGGTCAAGGTAAATTTGAAGCTAAAGCACATAAGGATTTAAGATCAGTTATTGCTATATATCCTGAATTACTTGCATTTGTAGCTAGAAAAGATAGTAATATCAATTCTATTGCAGATATGAAAGATAAAAAAATCAATATTGATGTTCCAGGTTCAGGTACTAGAATGACTACAGAAATTCTAATGGACGCATTTGGTATTAAAGACTCTTCATTAGCTTTAAAAAGTGAATTAAAGTCTTCAGAAGGTCCAAATATGCTAAAAGATAAAAAAATCGATGGTTACTTTGGTATGTTTGGACATCCAACTGCAAATATTAAAGATGCATCTAATTCTGTAGATATTAACATCGTACCAATAGAGGGAGAAGCAGTTGATAGATTAGTTAAAAAATATCCATATTATGCAAAAGGTTATATTTCTGGAACATTTTATAAAGGTGTAACTAATGATGTTCCAAGTATAGGAGTTAAAGCTGTACTTGTTTCTTCAACTGCATTAGATACAAAAGCTGTTTATGTTGTAACTAAAGCAATCTTAGATAATTTCGAAGATTTTAAAAAGCTTCATCCAGCGTATAAAACAATTACTAAAAAATCATTATTAGATGGTTTATCAGTTCCACAACACGAGGGTGCTAAGAAAGCATTTAAAGAAGCAGGACTATTATAAAAACTAAGTTTATGTAAAAAGGCTAAAGAGTTTTACTCTTTAGCCTTTTTTTTTAAAATATTAAAAAGATTATTTCAATAATAGTTTTTTTAATATTTAATAACCAAAAGGATTTAAATGGAACAGGAAATTAGCTTAAATCAAAAAAAAGAAAATCGTAAAGACATACCTCAGTTAGAAGAAGCGCATACCGATGAGGAAGAATTAATTGCTGATTTAGAAGGTCAAAGATCTTTTGATAAAACAAATTGGGAATTCTGGCTTATTGGAGTTGTTGCATTTCTTTGGTCTACATATCAACTTTATGTTGCTGTAGTACCTACAAATGGTGCATTTGTAAGGTCAATTCACCTAACTTTTGCGATTATATTGTGTTTTACAATGTATCCAATGTATAAATCAAGAATACTAAAATATAAAATTCCATGGCACGCTTTTGTTTTTGCTATTATTGGAGCAATTGGTTCTTTATATGTATATTATGATTATACTGGACTATCAATGCGTGCAGGTTCATATCTTGGAAGAGATGTAATAATTGGACTTGTTACAATGGTTATTTTACTTGAAGCTGCAAGAAGAGCATTAGGTATGGCACTTTCTGTTATAGCAATTTGTTTTTTACTATATGATTATTTTGGTCAATACATGCCTGATTTAATAGCACATAAGGGTGCAAGCTTAACAAAGCTTTCTGCTCAAATGTACTTAACAACAGAAGGTATTTTTGGTGTTCCCCTAGGAGTATCAGCAGGGTTCGTTTTTCTTTTTGTACTTTTTGGAGCACTTTTAGAACGTGCTGGTGCAGGAGATTATTTTATAAACATGGCATATGCAGCTTTAGGAAAATATAGAGGAGGACCTGCAAAAGCATCAGTTGCTGCGTCTGGTCTTACTGGTATAATTTCAGGATCTTCTATTGCAAATACAGTAACAACAGGAACTTTTACAATTCCTTTAATGAAAAGACTAGGATTTCCAGCACATAAAGCAGCAGCAGTTGAAGTTGCTGCTTCTACAAATGGACAATTAATGCCTCCAATTATGGGAGCTGCTGCTTTTATTATTGCAGAATTTTTAGGGCTTGCTTATACTGATGTTGTTATGGCTGCATTTATTCCAGCTTTTGTTTCTTATTTCGCACTATTTTATATAGTTCATTTAGAATCATTAAAATTAGGACTTGAAGGTGAAGAGCCTAGTAAACTTGCACGTGTTTGGGATATATTTAAACAAGGAATTCATTATATAATTCCTATCTTCTTCTTAATTTACACATTAATTGTATTAAAAGAATCAGCACAAAGTGCAGCTTTGAGTGCTATTCAATTTATGATGCTAATAATGGTTACTCAAAAACCAATAGCAGCGATTTTAAGAAAAGAAAAACTTACAAAAAGAATTCTATTAGAAGGATTTGAAGATATCGCTATTGGTATGGTAAATGGTGCTAAAAATATGGTTCCTATTGCAATAGCAACCGGTGTTGCTGGTATAGTTGTAGGTTCAGTAACGCTTACTGGAATTGGACAAGTTTTAATTGAAGTAATTGAAGAGCTTTCAGGTGGATATATCTTAGCTATTTTGTTATTTACAGGAATTATTTCACTAATTCTTGGTATGGGACTTCCTACAACTGCAAATTATATTATTATGGCAAGTCTAACAGCACCTATTATTATAGGACTTGCTGGAGATAGTGGATTCCTAATTCCTACAATAGCAGCTCATCTTTTTGTATTCTATTTCGGAATTCTAGCTGATGACACCCCACCTGTCGGAATTGCTGCGTATGCAGCAGCAGGAATTGCAAAATCTGATCCAATTAAAACAGGTATTCAAGGTTTTGCTTACGATATAAGAACTGCTATTTTACCATTTGCATTTTTCTTCAATAATAAATTATTACTTATTGCAGGTGTAGATGAAAATGAACCTGATAATCCAGCTTTATGGCAATGGATTACAAATCCTGCTGAAATTGTACTTATCTTTGGTATGGCAGTTATTGGAATGTTCGCATTTTCTAGTGCTACACAGAGTTATTTTATGATTAAAACAAGTATTATTGAAAGGTTGGCTTTCTTTAGCATTGTACCATTTATGTTGGTGCCTAATATTACTCAAGAGTGGTTAAACTTACCACATGAATATATATCTTATATTATAGGGATAAGTATATATATAGTTATTTATTTATCACAAAAAATTAGAATGAAAAAGTTAGGATTAGTTTACTAAAAATAAAAAGAGTAAAATCTGAAAACTAATAGTTTTTAGATTTTCTCATTTGAAGTAGTTCTTTTTGAACTGAAATATTTACAGCCTCATTTGGTTCATAATCAAGTGAATAATTTCTTCCATCATAATCAACAGAATTTAATATTATCTTCATAGCTTCAAGTCTAGCTTTATGTTTATCATCACTTCTTACGATATTCCAAGGTGCAGATCTCGAAGTTGTTCGTCTTAGCATTTCATATTTTTTTTCAGAGAATTCATCCCATAAATCTTGTGCTTGCATATCAACTTCTGAAAACTTCCATTGCCTTAATGGATCTTCTATTCTTCTATCAAATCTTCTTTTTTGTTCTTCTTTTGAAACAGAGAAATAAAGTTTGATTAAAATCATTCCTTGTCTTACTAAATCTTGTTCAAAATTAACAACATCTTCCATAAAAATTTCGTGTTCTTCTTTTGTACAAAATCCAAAAATAGGTTCAACCATAGCTCTGTTATACCAAGATCTATCAAATAAAACTATCTCTCCACCTCTTGGAAAATGTTCTATGTACCGCTGGAAAAACCATTGTGTTCTTTGCGTCTCTGTTGGCTTTCCAAGTGCAACAATTCTATAATGTTTATTATTCATATATCTAGTCATTCGTCTAATTGCACCACCCTTTCCAGAGGCATCTCTACCTTCGAAAACGATAATCATTCTTTTACTATTTGATTCTAAATAGTTTTGTAATTTAATTAATTCAATTTGATATTTCTTAAGCTCTTCAAGGTCATAAATCTTTTGAATACCTTCTTTTAAAACATGAGAATCTAAATTTTTATAATTTCCTAAAATTGATATCAGTTCATTATTTTTATCAATTAATTTATTAAGTTGATCATTATTATTGTTTGTGTTATTTTCACTCATAATATCATTTCTAGCTGGTTGTGTAGTTTTTTCATTTATCACTATCGTATCTTTAAATTTTTGCATTAAGTCTAATGCTGACTTTTTTGTTAAGTTATCTTTTCTTGTATAACCTAAAACCTTTACGTATCTTTTCTTGTCATGTTGAAACCTAGCTATATATTTTTTTCCAAAAGTTGGATGTGAAGCCTTTGAGATGTATAAGCCGCTATAGTTTGTTTTTTCGAAATCACTTAAAATCATTATTAATGAGACCTTGCAAATTTATTTTCTTGTTCCATATTTTCAATCTCTTCTGTACCACTTATTAAAATTGAATTATCAATTTTAATATCTTCTAAACCAATTTGATTTGGATACTCTACATGAGATAAAATATATTTAATACAGTTTAATCTAGCTTGTTTTTTATTATCACTTTTAATTATTGTCCATGGTGATACATCTGTATTTGATGCCATCAACATAGAAAACTTAGCGATAGTATATTTATCCCATAATTTTTGAGATTCTTTATCAACGGGTGAAAGTTTATATTGTTTAAGAGGATCAACTTCTCTTTTTTTAAATCTTTTTGCTTGTTCTTTTTTAGATACAGAAAAATAAAATTTCATTAAAATAATTCCAGATTTTACAAGCATTTGTTCAAATTCAGGTACTTCTTTTAAAAATTCATGATGTTCATTTGTAGAACAAAATCCCATTACAGGTTCAACTCCAGCTCTGTTATACCATGATCTATCAAACAAAACAATTTCACCTGCGCTTGGTAAGTGTTGAGTATATCTTTGAAAATACCATTGTGAAGTTTCTCTATCACTTGGCTTTTCTAATGCAACTACTCTAGCACCTCTTGGATTTAAATGCTCGGTAATTCTTTTGATAGTTCCACCTTTACCAGCTGCATCTCTACCTTCAAAGATCATTAAAACTTTTAAGCCCTTGTCTTTTACATGATTTTGAAATTTTAATAATTCTATTTGTATCTTTGTTAGTTCTTGCTTGTATTCAAGTGTTTCTTTTTTAACCCAGACCCGTACTTTCTTTACTTTCTTTTTCTTATCTTTTCCCATTGACAATTAATCCTTTATGAAAGTCTGCTTATATACTCATTATATCCAAAATTGTTTACAATTTGATAACAATCATCTGATACTTTTATCACTATTGATGGTAATTTTATTCCATTGAATGTGGTAGTTTTTACCATTGTGTAGTGAATCATGTCTTCTAATATAATTTTATCCCCTACTTTTAAAGGTTTGTCAAAAGAATAATCGCCAATTATATCGCCAGCTAAACATGTATTTCCACCTAATCTGTAAGTAAACTTTTTCTCATTTGCATTTCCTGCATTTCTAATCTCTGCACGATATGGCATTGCTAAAGTATCAGGCATGTGTGATTCAGCTGAAGTATCCAAAATAGCTAAATTCATTCCATTTTTTAATACGTCTAAAACAGTTGCTACTAAATATCCAGTTTGCCAACCTATAGCTTCACCTGGTTCTAAATATATTTTTAAATGAGGATATCTTTTTTTAAAGTTCTTTAATATTTCAATTAATCCTTCAACATCATAATCACTTCTCGTAATATGATGTCCTCCACCAAAATTAACCCATTTTAATTGTGAAAAATATTGTGAAAAGTTTTTTTCAAAAGCTGCTAATGCTCCTTCTAAAGCATCAACATTTTGTTCACAAAGAGCATGAAAATGTAAACCTTCAATACCTTCTAAATTGTCATCTTCAAAATTTTCTTTTGTAATTCCAAGTCTTGAATTAATAGCACAAGGATTATATAAATCAACCTCAACACTTGAATACTCAGGGTTTATACGAAGCCCTATAGATGTTTTTCCTATTGCTTTACTCTTGAATTGATTTAATTGATTAAATGAGTTAAAAACTAAATGATTTGATAGTTCAATAATTTCTTCAATTTCTTCATTTTTAAAAGCTGGTGAATAAGTATGAACTTCTCCACCGAATTTTTCTTTAGCAAGCATTGCTTCATGAAGACCTGAAGCACAACATCCTTTTAAGTATTTTTTACACAAATCAAATGTTGAGTATAATGCAAAGCCTTTTAAAGCTAAAAGGATATTTACATCTGCTTCATCTTGTATTCTTTTTAATAGTTTCAAGTTGTTTTCTAACAAATCTTGTTCACATACAAAACTAGGACTTGGTAACTCTTCAAAACTATTTACTATCTCTTTAATCTTCTTCAAATGCTTCAAAATCCTCTTTTGTTACACCACAATCTGGGCATTCCCAATCATCTGGTATATTTTCAAATGCAGTTCCTGCTTCTATTCCAGAATCTGGATCACCTAAGGCTGGATCATAAATATAATCACATACTGTACATATATATTTTTGCATTGTTAACTCCTAATATTTTATAAAATATTATACAAGTTTATTAATTGCAAAAGTACTTAATTAAAAAATTAGTTTTAGAATTTAAACTTATTTTGTTTTTCTTAATCAATTGGTAGTTCTAAAATTTTCCAAGGTAAACCTTGCGTCATTAACTCATCCATAAATGGCTTAGCATCAAACTCTTCAATATTAAATACACCTTTACCATCCCAGATGCCTTTATAAATCATCTTAGTACCTATCATTGCTGGAACTCCTGTAGTATAACTTACAGCTTGTGCTCCAGTTTCTTTATAACACTCTTGATGATCACAGATATTATAGATATATACTTTCTTTTTCTTTCCATCTTTAATTCCAGTTATAATACACCCAATATTTGTTTTACCAACTGTTCTTGGACCTAATGATGCAGGATCAGGTAATAATGTAGCTAAAAACTCTATAGGAATAATCTTTTGTCCCTTATGCTCTACTTCTTTAATCCCTAACATTCCTACATTTTCTAGGCATCTCATATGTTGTATATAAGAATCTCCAAAAGTCATGAAAAATCTAATCCGTTTTAATCCTTTTATATTTTTACATAAAGACTCTAACTCTTCATGATATAAAAGATACGAAGGTTTTACACCAACTTCTGGATAATCATGATCAACTTTTATCTCTAATGGTTTAGTTTCAATCCACTCTCCAATACCTTGGTCATTTTTTTGCCAATATCTACCATTTGCAGATACTTCACGTAGATTTATTTCTGGATTAAAGTTTGTTGCAAAAGGGTATCCGTGATCTCCTGCGTTACAATCCATAATATCAATATAGTTTATCTCATCAAATAAATTTTGTTGTGCATATGCACAAAATACACCTGTAACACCTGGATCAAATCCTGAACCTAATAAAGCTTTAACACCAGCTTTTTCAAACTGTTCTTGTTTAGCCCACTGTTCTTTATACTCAAACTTAGCCTCATCTGGATGTTCATAGTTTGCAGTATCTACATAATCAACACCAGTAGCCGTACAAGCGTCCATAATGGTTAAATCTTGGTAAGGTAATGCAACATTTAAAACAACTCTGGGTTTTACAACTTCAATTAGTTTTATAAGTGCTGGTACATTATCTGCATCTACTGATGCAACTTCTATATCTACATCTTGATTTTTTAAAATATCATCTCTTATAGATTCACATTTTGAAATAGTTCTAGATGCTAATGTAATTTTTTCAAATGTATCGATATTCATTGCACACTTTACAGTTGCTACTCTACTAACACCTCCAGCTCCAATAATTAAGATACCTGTATTTGAATTTGTCATTTTGACCTCTTATATTTTATATTAAAAAAGATTATATTATTTTTTAAGTAAATATTTGTTAAAGTTGCGAATAATATATGGGGATGATTTGGCTTCGATTAGAGCATTGAAGTTTGGTTGCATGTCGGCCTGAACACGCCGTTATACGGTTCATAATTTTTAAACGCAAATAATAACAATTATTCTCCAGCTTACGCAGCAGCGTAAGTTTTAATTTAGACTCCCTTTAATTAGGTCGAGACTAGGAGGCTCATTCTACTGATGCTATATAGGTAGATTTAAATGGGCTCACCCTAATAGCTTATCTTTGAAGTATTGATTGACCTTTGAAGAGACATTCCAAATCTTAGCTTTTATAAGCCTTGCAGGTTGAGCTTATAAAAAGTGAAATTAATCGACCTCTTCTAAACATGTAGACGCCACGCGGATATGTTTTAAGACTCCGGTTCAATCCCGGACATCTCCACCAAATAAAA
>CAJQLJ010000039.1 GCA_905479135.1 uncultured Campylobacterales bacterium
ATTAAAGAAATTTTAAAGAGTGAAAAAAAAGAAATATATAAAATTAATGATTTATATACTAAAATTAGTTTAGAAAAACCTGTAATTATTAAAGATGCAGTTGTTATATATAAAACAAAAATAGGTGCTATAATAAAACAGACAAACAATAGAGCAATATATCTTTATAAAAATACTAATGACTTAAAACTTGGATATAAATATACTCTAAAAATAAATGAAATAATTAATTATCATGGATTAAAAGAAGTGAGTTCATTTTCTATCTTAAAGGAATATGATATTGTTAAAAACTATAAAAAATTATTCATAGATGCAAAGGAAAATGATATATTAAATCCAAAAAATCAAAATGAAATAGCTTTTAACTTAAAAGGTATAGTAAAAAAAGGTAAACTTGTTATAGATGAAGCAAACTCTATCTTAAAAGGTAAAACAATAAAAATTTATACAAAAAACAAGCAAGACTTACCTAAAGAAAATAAAACTATAACATTTAATAGTGTTCATATTGGAGTTTACAGAGGTGTCCCACAAGTACTAATTCATTCAAATTTAGATTATAAAGTAGAAAATTAATGCTATTAAAATCAATTTTTACAAATAGTACAGGTATTTTGACATCTAGGATTCTAGGATTTATAAGAGATTTATTGACAGCTTCAATTTTAGGAGCAAATATATACTCAGATATTTTCTTTGTTGCTTTTAAACTACCTAATTTATTTAGGAGAATATTTGCAGAAGGTGCTTTTACTCAAGCATTTATTCCAGCTTATGCAAAATCTAATCATAAAATTAGATTTTCTTCTATAGTATTTTTACAGTTATTTGGATTTTTGATTATTCTTTCATTACTTGTAACTTTATTTTCTTCACTTGTAGCAAAAGCCATAGCAATAGGTTTTGATCAAAAGACAATAGATTTAGCAGCTCCATTGTTTGCTATAAATTTTTATTATTTACCAATGATTTTTATTGTTACTTTTATGGCCGCACTATTACAATATAAAAATCACTTTGCTACAACAGCTTATTCAACTGCACTTTTAAATCTTGCTATGATAATTGCACTTTTAATATCAAAAGATATGGAAAAATACGAAATTACATTTTACTTATCTTATGGTGTACTAGCTGGTGGATTATTGCAAATTTTTGTTCATTTATATGCAATAAAAAGATTAAATTTATGTAAAATATTTCATTTTAAAAAGCATAAGATAAAAGAAGAAAATAAATTTTATAAAAACTTTACATCTGCAACAATAGGTTCTTCAACAACTCATTTGTCAGCATTTATAGATACATGGCTAGCATCATTTCTAATGACAGGTTCAATTTCATATCTTTATTATGGAAATAGAGTCTTTCAACTTCCTCTTGCTCTGTTTGCAATAGCTACGTCTATTGCACTTTTTCCTATGATTGCTAGAAGTATTAAAAATAAAGATGAGAATAAAGCATTAGCTTTGATGAAAAAATCTTCATTAATCTTATTAGGATTCCTTTCTATTTCTACTTTTATTGGTATCTTTTTTAATGAATTTATAATTTCCTTATTATTTGAAAGAGGAGCATTTACTTCTACAGACACTTCAAATACTGCACTAATTTTATCAATGTATTTAATTGGTTTAATTCCTTTTGGAATTGGGAAAATTTTTTCTTTATGGTTATATGCAAAGGAACAACAGTTCTTAGCAGCAAAAATCTCTGTATATAGTTTGGGATGGAATATAGTTTTTTCACTACTATTAATACAACCATTTGGAGCAGCTGGCCTTGCATTTGCTAGTACTCTTAGTGGCTTTATTTTATTTTTTCTTACAATAAAAGCTTTTGGATTTCAAAAATTTTTAATCATGTTTAAAAAATAAAACCTCTTAATTATAAATTTTAGTAATTAATTTCAATTTGGATATAATTGCTTCTTTAATATATCAATAGGATCTAAATGAAAGAATTTTTTAAACAATACTCCCCTTTTTATAAAAACTATAAACTTCAATTTATATATGCTTTAATAGGAATTATTTTAGTAGCGGCTTCTACTGCTGCTACTGCATATGCTATTCAACCTTTATTAGATGATATTTTTATTAATAAAGATGAAGAAATGTTATATATGATGCCAATTTTTGTTGTTATTTTATATACAGCAAAAGGTTTTGGAAGATATATACAAGCATATTATATTTCTTTTATAGGACAAGATATTACTAGAATTGTAAGAGACAGATTATTTTCACATGTTCTTACATTAGACATGGATTTTTTTCAAAAAAAACATGGTGGAGAACTGGTTAGTAGAATTATAAATGATATAAATAGAATACAACAAGCAGTTTCAAATTACATTGCAGAATTCATAAGAGAAGTTCTTACAATTCTTGCTCTTATTGGTTTAGTAATTTATCATTCCCCAGAACTAGCATTTTATGGTTTAATAGTTTTACCTCTTGCTATTTGGCCTTTATCAAAACTTGCCAAAAGAATGAAAAAACTATCATTTAAATCACAAGAATCAAATGCTGATATTACCTCATCATTGAGTGAATCTTTTAATAATGTTGAGATAATTAAAGCAAATTCAACTGAAGAAATCGAAGCAAAAAAATTCTCAATTCATAATTTAAACTTCTTCAAATACAATATGAAAGCAGTTAAAACAAATGAATTAACATCTCCTTTAATGGAAATAATTGGTTCATTAGCTTTTGCTGCTGTAATCTTAGTTGGTGGTTCAAAAGTAATTTCAGGTGAGCTTACAACTGGTACATTTACTTCTTTTATAGCAGCATTATTTATGTTATATACACCTATAAAAAGATTATCATCACTATACAATAAAATGCAAGATGCACTTGCTGCAAATGACAGAATTAATGAAATGCTTGATTCAAAAGCCACAATTCTAGCTGGAATTCACAATTTCCCAGATGATATCCAAAAGATAAGTTTTGCTAATGTTTCTTTAAATTATGGAGATTTTGAAGCCTTAAAAAATATTACTTTTGAAGCAGTAAAAGGTGATAAAATTGCACTTGTGGGTGATAGTGGTGGTGGTAAATCTTCTTTGATTAATACAATAATTAGATTTTATGACATTTCTAAGGGTGAAATAAAAATTAACAATAATTTGTTAAATGAAATTTCATTAAAATCCCTAAGAGAAAATATTTCAATAGTTACACAAAGAGTTTATATCTTTAATGACACAATAAGTGCAAATGTAGCTTATGGTTATGAAGTTGATGAAACTAGAGTTATTGAAGTTCTAAAACAAGCTCACGCCTATGATTTTGTATCTAAAATGGACAAAGGAATAAACACAAAACTTGATGAGTTTGGAACAAATTTAAGTGGAGGTCAAAGGCAAAGAATTGCAATAGCTAGAGCTTTGTATAAAAAACCTAAAATTCTTATTTTAGATGAAGCAACTTCGGCACTTGATAATGAAAGTGAATCAATTATTTCTAAAGTAATAGATGATGTAAGTGTTGATAAAATAACATTTGTAATAGCACATAGATTAAGTACAATAAAAAACGCAAATAAAATTGCTGTATTTAAAAATGGTGAAATTGTTGATATGAACACAGAAGAAAATCTTTTAAAATCATGTAAAGAGTATCAAAGACTATATAACTTAGCAAATATTTAAATCATTATTCAAGAGCTACAATGTAGCTCTTTAGAACTTTCAATATCACATCAAGTTTCATTAAAACTTATATTTAACGATTTTTAGATAAAATATCTAAATTTTAAAAAAAGGTCATTCTTGTTTTGTTATAACACAGTAAAAAAAGTACTATTTAAATTTGAACCAGAAACAGCTCACAACATCGGCGAATATGGCTTAAGAATTTTAGGAAAATATAAAATTCTTAGAAATATGATGGAAAAAAAGAACTTTAAAAATAATTCAAAACTTTCTCAAGAACTATTTGGTGTTACATTTACAAATCCAGTTGGATTGGCAGCTGGTTTTGACAAAAATGCAACTATGGTAAAGGCAATGCCTTCATTAGGTTTTGGTTTTACCGAAATTGGAACTATGACACCAAGACCTCAAGATGGAAATGCTAAGCCACGAATGTTTAGATATCCTGAAGAAAAAAGTGTACAGAATGCAATGGGATTTAACAACGAAGGTGCTCATAAAGTACTGAAAAATCTAAAAAAGGTTTATCCTGCATCAATTCCTGTTGGAGTAAATATTGGTAAAAATAAAACTACTCCGGAAAAATTTGCATTAAGTGATTACAAAATGTTAATCAAAAAATTTGAAGCAACTAGTGATTATTTAGTAATAAATATCTCAAGTCCAAATACTCCAAATTTAAGAGATTTACAAAATGAAAAGTTTATTACAGAACTATTTACTATGGCAAAAGAGCTTACGAATAAACCCATTTTATTAAAAATTGCTCCAGATATGGAAGTGCAAGTTGCTATTGATTTATGTAATAGTGCTGTTAATGCAGGAGCAGCTGGGATAATTGCAACTAATACAACTATTGATTATTCATTAATTCCAAATTGTGAAGATTTTGGAGGATTGAGTGGGGCATGTTTAACAGATAAATCTTATTTAATATTTAAAGAAATTGCAAAAGAACTATATGGAAAAACAATACTTATTTCAGCAGGTGGTATTGCAACAGGAGAACAAGCATATGCAAGAATTAAAGCAGGTGCTTCTTTAGTACAATCATATACAGGACTAATTTTTGAAGGACCTTCAATGGTTAAAAAAATAAATGAAGAAATATTAGAGCTTATGGCAAAAGATGGATATGAGAATATCTCTGATGCTATTGGATCTGATTTAAAATAAGTAGAAAAAATGAATTTAACAAAATCAACAAAAATTAAAAAAACTTTTTTATTGTTTCTTGTTTCATTATTCATTCTTACAGGAGAATTAATGGCTAATAGCTTACCAAAATATCATACTAAGACATTAGAAAATGGCTTACAAATAGTTGCAATTCCTATGAAAAATGGCTCAAATGTGGTTTCAACGGATATATTTTATAAAGTTGGAAGTAGAGATGAAAAAATGGGGAAAAGTGGAATAGCACATATGCTTGAACACTTAAACTTTAAATCAACAGAAAATTTAAAAGCTGGTGAATTTGATGAAATTGTAAAAGGTTTCGGAGGTGTTAACAATGCCTCTACATCTTTTGATTTTACTCATTACTACATAAAATCTGCTTCTAAAAATATGGATAAATCTTTGGATTTATTTGCTGATTTAATGGAAAATTTAACTTTAAAAGATGAAGAATTTCAACCAGAGCGTGATGTAGTTGCTGAGGAGCGTAGATGGAGAACTGATAATAGTCCAATGGGTTATTTACAATTTAGATTATTCAATAATGCATATATTTATCATCCATACCATTGGACTCCAATTGGATTTATGAGTGATATTAAAAACTGGTCTATTGATGATATTCGCGATTTTCATTCTACTTATTATCAACCTAAAAATGCAATTATTGTAGTTGCTGGGGATATTGATAAAGAAGAAGTATTCACATCTTCTGAGAAATACTTTAAACATATTAAGAATAAAAAAGAAATAGTTTCTAAAATACATACGGTTGAACCAAAACAAGATGGTGCTAAAAGAGTTACTATTTTAAAGGATTCTGCAGTTGAAATGTTAGCAATTACTTATCATATTCCAAATTTTGAGCATAAAGATCAAGTTGCACTTTCTGCGCTTAGCGAATTTTTCTCTTCAGGTAAAAGTTCAATTTTACAAAAACGACTCGTAGATGAAAAAAGATTAGTTAACTCAGTATATGCTTATAACTTAGAGCTTAAAGATCCTGGATTATTTATGTTTATGGCTGTTGCAAATGAAGGTGTAAAAGCTAAAGATATTGAAAAAGAAATTTTAAGCATAATTGATGAAGTAAAAAAAGGCATGATTACTAAAAAAGATATTGATAAAATCAAGATAAATACTAAAGCTGATTTTATATTCTCTCTAGAAAGTTCATCTTCAGTAGCATCTTTATATGGCTCATATTTTGTAAGAGATAATGTTAAACCATTGTTCGATTATGAAAAGAAAGTTGATAAATTGAATAAAAAAGATTTAATCAAAGTAGCAAATAAATATTTTAGAAAAAATAATTCTACAACTGTTATTTTAAAACAGGAAAAAAAATAGTGAATTATCATATAAGCAGAACATGTTTGGATAATGATTCAGGTTTTGATTACCCAAAACCAATCTTTTTAGAAGAAATAGGAATTGAATGGGGCATTTTGATATGTTAAAAACCCATGAAAAATTTTCAAAACACACTGTAAATGTAGATGAAAAACAAGAACTAGAAGATTTAGTAGTAAAAAAAGGATGAATATGGAAATTATTACAGGTGCAATGACTGCACTTATTACCCCATTTAAAAATG
>CAJQLJ010000040.1 GCA_905479135.1 uncultured Campylobacterales bacterium
AAAACTCTATCTTTTTTTACAATTGGTAATGAAAACCTAGGTTCTGCTGATTGTTTATCTTTATCTAATTTTAAAGCACATGTTTGAAACATCCAACCCATTTTTGATAACATATCCATAGTTTTTCTATGTCGTAAAAGCCAGAAAAATAATCTTTTATACCATGCTATTCCAAATTTCTTTGCAATATCAGCTCTTACTTGTTCAATTACCATATCAGTTGGTAAATCAATAGGGCACTCTTCAACACAGTTAGTACATAAAAAGCATGATTCAAAAATATCTTTAGCATTTTGATCTAATTCTAATTCATCTCTTTCATAGGCTCCAAGTAAATCGATAAATCCTCTAGGACTTGTCGTTTCATCTTGATTTATGTTAAAGATTGTACAAACAGGTTTACATTTTCCACATTTTACACAGGCGTCAGAAACAGCTGTGTAATTAAATTTATTTATTGACACTTATATAACCTTTTGTTAAAAAATTTTAATATTTATAATAAAATTAAAATATACTCAAAAGTTTGTTAATAGTTGATAAAAAGGAGTTTATATTCCTAAGAAATAAGTTGTGTTATATAAAGATACGAAGACTATATAGTCTTAGAAAATCTTCTTTTTTCTTCAGGTGTTTTATTTAAATATGCATCAAAGGCCATACAAATATTTCGAATAAGCATTGTTCCCGTTTGAGAAACTTCAATTTTTTTATTATCAATTTTTATTAATTCTGCTTGAACAAAATCTTCTAAGTCTTTTAGTGCATCAGAAAAGTATTCTTGAAAATCTACATTAAATCGTTTTTCAACTCTTGTTATATTTAAAGAGAAATTACTCATAAGTTCCATAATAACAAATTGTCTTAACTTATCATCCCAACTAAGCTCATAACCTTTAAATGTAGGTAAATCTCCATTATCTAAAGCTTTTTCGTAAGATGGAATATCTTTAAAGTTTTGAGTATAATAATCAACTCCATTTCCAATAGATGTTAAACCAATTCCTATTAAATCAGCTCCACCTTTAGTCGTATAACCTTGGAAATTTCTGTGTAATTCACCTTTTTCTATAGCTTTAAATAATTCATCACCAGGTTTTGCAAAATGATCCATTCCAATCATTTTGTAACCATGTAATGTAAAAAAATCTATAGTTTCTTTTAACATCTCAAGTTTAGCTTCAGGTTTTGGAAAAGTTGATTCATCAAATTTTCTCATAGTTTTCATAAGCCATGGAACATGCGCATAATTAAATACAGCAAATCTATCTGTATCCAAAGTAATCATCTTTTCTAAAGTTCTTCTAAAACTTTCTTTAGTTTGATAGGGAAGTCCATAAATTAAATCTGTATTAATAGAATGAATACCTGCATCTCTTGCTATTTTAATTACCTTTTGAGTCAACTCAAAAGGTTGAATTCTATGAATCGTTTTTTGTACCTTTTCATCTAAATCTTGTACACCAAAACTAAGTCTATTACATCCTCCAGCTTTCAAGACGTCCATATGCTCTTTTGTAAAAAATCTTGGATCAACTTCACATGAAACTTCAGCTTCAGTTGAAAAGTTAGGAAATACTTTTTTAACCGCAGTTATAACTTCTTCAAGCTGCTCAGGTGAAAAGAATGTTGGTGTTCCACCTCCAAAGTGCATTTGAGTAACAATTCTATTAGTATTTAAATGATTTTTTAATATATTTAACTCTTTTTTCAAGTATGTAATATAGTTAGCTTTATTTTCTTCTTTTGATGTAAAGATAGTATTACATCCACAAAAATAACATGCACTTCTACAAAATGGCATATGAATATAAATAGAAATAGATCTATCATTACTTTGACTTTTATAGTAATTTTTTAAATCATTTTGTGTAAACTCTTCTGAAAACTCAGGTGCAGTAGGATAAGAAGTATATCTTGGACCTGGTCTTGAATACTTTTCAAACTTTTTAAAGTCTATCATATTATGAATTTCTTTTTTTATCTAACCAAACCATTACACCCTTTTGTGCATGTAATCTATTTTCAGCTTCTTCAAAAATTAAACTCTGTGTTCCTTCCATAACTTCATCACTTACTTCATAGCCTCTGTATGCTGGTAAACAGTGTAAAAATATTGCATTGCTTTGAGCTAAATTCATCATATCTTGGTCAACAATATAACCATTGAAATCTTTAAGTCTTTGCTCTTTTTCATCTTCTTGTCCCATAGAAACCCAAGTATCAGTTGTAACTACAGTTGAGCCTTGAACTGCTAATCTAGGATCATTACCAATTGATATTCTTGCACCTGAAAGTTTAGCCATTTTTAGAGCTTTATTTAAAATGTCAGAATTAACTTCATAACCTTTTGGTGTTGCAATTCTAAGTTCAAATCCAAGTTTTGCACATAAATTTAACCAAGAATGTGCAAGATTGTTCCCATCACCAACATAAGCAACTATAAGATTTGTATCAAGTCCTGCTTCTTGGATTGTCATATAATCAGCCATCAATTGAACAGGATGATATTCAGTTGTTAAACCATTTATTACAGGAACTTTTGAATATTTAGTAAATTCTTCGATTTTTTCATGGCCAAAAGTTCTAATCATTACCATATCTACCATACTTGAAATTACCCTAGAAGTATCACTTAATGGTTCACCTCGTCCAAGTTGAATATCATTTGAAGAAAGGAAAAGTCCTATTCCACCTAATTGATAAATTCCAGTTTCAAAAGAAACTCTTGTTCTTGTAGAACTCTTTTCAAAAATCATTCCTAGAGTTTGCTTAGGCATATACTCTTTGAATTCTCTATTTTTAGTCTCTTTTTTAATTTGAGATGCTAGTTCTAATATTTCAAGAATTTCTTCTTTTGTATAGTCTGCTAATGTTAAGAAATGTCTCATTTAATTTCCTCTGTAATTAATAAAAGCTAATATTCTATATGATTTACTATTTAGCTTTACTTAAATCTGACTTTATTTAGAACTTTAACTTCTAGATATTTAAGACCTAGCCATTAATTCACAAGCTTCTTTAGCATGATATGTGATGATTATATTTGCACCAGCTCTTTTGAAGCCCATTAATGTTTCCATCATTACTCTTTCATAATCAATAAGTCCTGCTGCTCCTGCATTTTTAAGCATTGCATACTCTCCACTTACATTATAAACACACAATGGCAGTTTTGTTTCATTTCTAATATCTCTAATTACGTCTAAAAAGGCAAGTGCTGGTTTAACCATTAAAATATCTGCACCTTCTTTTTCATCTTGAAGTGATTCTTCAATAGCTTCTAATCTATTTGCCGGATTCATTTGATAAGTTCTTCTATCTCCAAATGATGGCGTTGACTCAGCTACATCTCTAAAGGGTCCATAATATCCACTTGCAAACTTAGTTGAATAAGCCATAATAGGTAAGTTTTCATATCCATGTTCATCCAAAGCAGTTCGAAGTGTTGAGATAATTCCATCCATCATTCCTGATGGTGCAATCATATCAGCACCTGCTTTTGCATGAATTATTGCTTGTTCTGCAGAAATTTCAAGTGTTTTGTCATTATCAACAGTTTGTGTTTTAGGATCTAAAATACCACAGTGTCCATGGTCTGTATATTCACAAAAACATAAATCAGTAACAATAAACATTTCGGGAAATTTTTCTTTTATAGCTCTTATTGTTCTAGAAATAATACTTTCATTGCATAAACATTCACTACCTACTGAATCTTTTACATCTGGAATTGCAAAAAGAATAATCGATTTTAAACCAATACTTACTAAATACTCACACTCTTTTATTATTTCATCAATACTCATCTGGTAAACACCAGGCATTGAAGAAACTTCTTTTTTAATGGCTTTTCCTTCTCTTACAAACAACGGATATATGAAATCATCAGCTGTAACAGTAGTTTCTTGTACGAGATTCCGTAAAGTTTCATTTATTCTTAATCTTCTAAATCGTTTAAACATTCTATTTACCTCTTTTGGTTATAATCTTTGAATTATAACAATATAAGGTTTAAAGACAATGAATATAATACAATCAAATATTGCAAACCTACCTACAAAACATGGAAAATTTAATATTAAAGCATATAAAGATGGGAATCAAGAACACTTAGCAATTATGAGTGAAAATTTTAAAAAATTAGATATACCTTATTTTAGAGTACACTCTGAATGTTTAACGGGAGATACACTAGGAAGCTTAAAGTGTGATTGCCAAAATCAATTAAATTTAGCACTGGATTTTATTTCAAAAGAGGGTGGTTTAGTAATTTATCATAGGCAAGAAGGTCGAAATATAGGCCTGTTAAATAAAGTAAATGCATACTGTTTACAAGACCAAGGTAGAAATACAATTGAAGCAAATGTTGAACTTGGATTTAAAGAAGATGAAAGAGATTACACAATAGTAGAACATATACTTAAAGATTTAGGAATAAAAAACATAAAACTAATTACAAATAATCCCAAGAAAATAGAATATATACAAAACATAGGTATAAATATTGTTGAGAGAATTCCAGCAATTACAAAATCTAATAAATATAACAAAGATTATTTAACTACGAAAAAAGATCAAATGGGACATATGCTGTAATGAACTTACAAGAACTTTTAGAGGAAAATGATTTTAAATTTGATAAAGATTTTTATAAAGACTGTACTGTTTTCACTAAACTTTTACAACAATGGGGAAAAATACATAATTTAAGTGGAAGATTAACTTTAGAAGATATTAATGAAAATATTTTAGACTCAATTTATCCTTTAAAATTTATAGAGTCATATGAAAGTTTTGCTGATATTGGAACTGGTGCAGGATATCCGGGATTATTACTAGCAATTGCAAATAAGAATATAAAAGCATATTTAATTGAACCAAGAATTAAAAGAGTAGCTTTTTTAAATTTTGTAAAAGCATCTTTGAATCTTGAAAATTTAACTATCCTATGTAATAGGGTTGAAAAAGTAGAGAATTTAAAAGTAGATTTAATAACTTCACGTGCTGTAACTAACACATCATTATTACTAGATATTACAAAAAATATAGTAAATAAGGACGCTTCATATTTGTTTTATAAAGGTAGCATGTTGAATGAAGAACTAGAAGTTGCAAAAGTAAATAAAAACTTCAAAATAATAAATAGAAACGATAGAAACTATTTATATGTAAAAGGCAAGTAATGATTTTAAAATTTTTAGCAGTAGCTGTTGTTCTTTTTATTGTGTATATAATTTTCTTTAAAAAAAATAGAGAAAAAAATATTGTAAAAAAGAAAGACATTAAATATGAAGATGAAATGCTTGAATGTCCAACATGTCAAACATATATTTCAACAAAAGAATCAATCTTAAGTAATGGTAAGTTTTACTGTTCAAAAGATTGTTTAAATAAAAAATAGGACTTTGTATGATACTTATTGGTGATAAACTTATAACACATAAGAAATTCTTTCAGATTTCGAAAATAAATGAAATCAAAAACACTGAACCAAACTCAATTCTTTCATTTCGTTACAACGAAGAGTTACTAACTTACTCATATGAAAATGATTTACAAGTAGCTGTAATCGTGTGCTCTATAAAAGAAGTAATCTATGCAAATAGCTTAAATGCCAAATACATAATATCTGAAAAAGGATTAGCAAAAACTATTCAAAAAATTGCTGATAATTATATGTTTGATTCTAAAATTTTGGCTATTATTGAAACTAATGAAGAAATAGAAGAAATAGCACAAAGTGAAATAGATGGAATTATTTATAAAAGTATACTTAATTAGTTTACGAAACAATAAGAGATTTTTAGATAATATAATAAAGCTTATAAGAAAATATTAGGATACATGTGAAAGATATATTAGATATAGTAATATTAATTATGTTTGTGATTATGGTTGCACTTTTTATTATCAACTTTAATAGACAACAAATTAAAAAACATACAGAC
>CAJQLJ010000041.1 GCA_905479135.1 uncultured Campylobacterales bacterium
AAATTAGTTATGAAGTTCCATTATTTACAGGATTTAAATTAACAAATCAAAAAGAAATATTAGAACTTGAAAAAAAAGCAAATGAAATAAAATACAAACTAGATAAAAAACATTTATCTTATGAAGTTTTAAAAGCTTATAATCAAGCAGTTGTAGCAAAAGAGTTTATTAAAGCTACAAATGATGCAAAGAAGTCTATGAATTTTCTAGTTAAATCTTCAAATGCTTTTTACCAAGAAGGTTTAGTAACAAAGATTGATTTTAAACAAGCACAAGTACATTATTCAAAAATAAACACAAAGCACTTAGAAGCAAGTAATAAATTTAAATTAGCTATTGCTTATCTTAAATTCTTAACATCTAATGATAAAATTAATGATGTAAAGAATCTACAATATGTAAATATAAAAAATTATAATTTTAATATTTTATATAAAGAAGCTTTAAAAAATGCAGATAAATTAAAAATGCAAGATATCAATTTAAAAGCTAAAAAGAAAAATATAGAAATATCAAAAGCAGAGAACTACCCTTCAGTTTATTCACATTTAGAATATGGATTTAATGATGATAAACTAACACTAGATTCAAATAAAGATTATTATAATGCAGTAATTGGTTTGAAATACAATATTTTTGACAACACAAGAAGTATAAACATACAAAAAAATCAAATTGAATATAAAAAATCTCTTTTTAATTATGAAAAATTAAAAGATGAAATTAGATTAGAATTACAAAATGCTCTTCTTAATTTAGAAATAAAAGAAAAAATACTAAAAGAAAAAATACAAACACTTGACTTAGAAAATGATATTTACAGACAATCACAGCTTATGTATAAAAATCATTTAACTTCAATGTCAAACTTATTGCAACAAGAAGCAAACTTGAGAAATACTCAAACGCAAGTATTAAATGCAAAATATGAGAAATCTCTTGCTTTAGGGAAAATAAATCTAATAAGTAATAATGATTCTACAGAAAACAACATAATTTTAAAGGTAAAGAAATGATAAAAAGTATATTTATAATTTGTATTTCAACTATTTATATTTTTGCAAATAATATAGAATTATCAGGAACTGTAATTTCTGATAATGAAAAGATAATAACTAGTAGAAATACAGGCTTTATAGAAAAAGTATATGTAAATGAGGGTTCTTTTGTAAAAAAAGGAGATTTACTTTATGAAATCGATTCTTCAAATATTGATTCATTAAAACAAGAAACTTTACTTAATATCAAAATACAAGAAAATAAACTAGCAAATATACAAATAAATTATAATAGATACAAACGTTTATATAATCAAGATTTAGTTCCTAAATATGATTTGGAACAACTGGAACTTAATCTTTTAAATATAAAGAATATGATTTTAATAACAAAGTCAAAATTAAAAGAAATAGACTTTCAATATAACTATTTAAAAATTAAAGCAGCTAATGATGGACTTATTATAAAAAAATCAATAAAAGCTGGTGAAATCTCAATGCCTGGTGTACCTGCATTAATTCTTACTGATCTTTCAAACCTAAAAATAAAAACAGACATTTCTGAAAATAATTTAGAAAAAGTTAAAATCAATCAAGAGGTAAAAGTTTTTATTCCTTCAATTGATTTAGAAACAAAAGGTAAAATTGATGCAATAATTCCAAACATCAATACAGTAACTCATTCTTTTATTTTAAAAATTTCATTTGATAAAAAAGAGTTTGTTATTTATCCTGGAATGTATACTAAACTATTAATTGAACCATTAGAATAAGGTATTTATATGAAAAATGAAGAATATAAAGATTCTATTGATAAAGATTTAAATATTGCAGGAAAATTATCTCTATCTTTTATAAACCATCCCTTGACACTTATTTTTGGAATATTTATTCTAATACTTGGTTATATCTCTTTAGTTTTTATGCCAAGAGAAGAAAATCCACAAATAAAAGTAAGTGGTGGTGCTGTTATAGTAGCACTTCCAGGAGCAAGTCCCAGTGAAATCCAAAAAGTTATAATTGAACCTTTAGAGAAAAAAATTAAAGAAATTAAAGGTGTTGAAAACATTTACTCTTTTGCAAAAGATTCAATGGGTATTGTTCAAGCTCAATATTTTATAGGACAAGATAAAGAAGAATCAAATCTAAAACTTTATGATCAAGTAATGAGAAATATGGACTTAATGCCAAGTGGAGCTATGCAACCTATTATAAAAACTATGGATATCGATACAGATATTCCTATTGCAACAATTGCGTTTTATTCTATGAAAAAAAATGGAAAAGATTTAATATCTCAAACCAAACTTTATAAAGAAGTTAATAAAATCACAAAAGATATAAATAAAATTACAAATGTTGCATTAGTAGATTTAAAAGGTGAAAAAAAAGAACAATATAATATTTTAATTGATTCAAATAAAATTTCAGCTTATAACATATCAATTGCACAAGTCATGAAACAAGTACAAGCATTGTCTTATAAAACAGCAAATATTGAAGGAAATACTAAAACAGGTGATATAGTTGTTTTTGGAATAAGTCAAGCTATTGAGTCTAAAAAAGATATAAAAAATATAATCATCTCATATCAAAATAATGTTTCAATTTATTTAAAGGATATTGCAAGTGTTGAAAGATCTTATGATATTCAAAATCATAAAGAAGCGCAACTTTATATAAAAGATAAACAAGATAATTTTGAAGAAATAAAACAAATTACTATGAGTATTTCAAAATTAAATGGTTCAAACTCCGTAATTATAAATAAAAATATATTCAAATATATGAATTCCATAAAAGAAGATTTGAACAAAAAAAATATTGCATTTACAATTACAAGAGATGATGGGTATACAGCTAATAATGCTGTAAATTCACTTGTTCAAAACTTACTTATTTCTATTGTAATTATTGCTGTATTACTTGTTTTTACTCTTGGATTCAAAGAAGCAATGATAGTTTCACTAGCAGTTCCTATGATTTTATCCTTGACTTTATTTACAGGTTTTTTACTAGATGAAACGATTAATAGAATTACACTTTTTGCACTTCTTGTATCCCTTGGAATGCTAGTAGATGCTGCTATTATTGTAATAGAAAACATACATAGACATAAAAAAGAGAATCCAAATATAAATATATCTATAATTGCAATAAATGCAACAAATGAAATTGGAAATGCTACGAATATTGCTACTTTAGCAATCATTATGACTTTCATACCTATGTTTTTTGTAGGTGGTATGATGGGACAATTTATGCACCCTCTTCCAATCTTTATATCAATATCTCTTGTTATGTCATTATTTGTAGCTTATGCATTTACACCATATTTAATTAATAAAATTTATAAGGTAAAGAAATGAAATTAGAAAATTTTATATATACTATTTTAGAAAGTAAAATAAAATCTTTTTTTGTCTATTTTATTACTTTAATTTTATTTGTTTTAAGTATTGCTACTTTTCCAACAGAAGTTATAAAAGCAAAAATGCTTCCAAGTAAAGACTCAAATACTTTTTCTATTTATGTGGATTTAAAAGATGGTTCAAGTAAATTACAAACTAAAGAAGTTACAAGATGTATTTCTTCACATCTACAAAAAAATGAATTTGTAACAAATATATCTGTATTTATTGGAGAAGGTCAACCTTTAGATTTTGCAGCTATGGTTAAACAAAGTGCATTAAAAGATAAGCAATCTCAAGCTGAAATAATGGTAAATATCAAAAAAGCAGAAAATAGAAATATTACAAGTTATAATTTAATAAGTGATATAAGAGAAAATATTCAAAAAAATTGTTCTTTACATGATGCAAATATTAAATTTATTGAACTTCCAGCTGGTCCACCTGTATTAGCTTCTATTGTTGCTGAAATTTATGGTGGAAATACTTTTCAAACAAGAAGAGACTTTTCAGAAAAAATAGCAAGCATATTAAAGAATCAAGCTAGTTTAGTTGATATTGATGTAGTAGCAGATAAAGATTATATAAAATATCAGCTTGTGTTGGATAATAATAAGATTATAAAAAGTGGTATTAATTTAGAACAGATAAAAAATATATTATATTTAGCATACGAAGGTATGGAAATATCAGTAGTAAATGAAAATAAAGCAGAAAATCAAATACCAATATTTTTAAGATTAGATGATTCAAGACTTTTAGAAAATTCTACAAAAAAAAGTTTAGAGAATAAATTACAAACATTAAAACTTGTAAATAATCAAGGATTGATGATAAGTCTTGCTTCATTTATCACAATAAAAGAAGTTATAAAAGAGCCAACACTAACATCAAAAAACTTAAATATGATGATAAATGTAATAGCAGAGACGAATAAAGATAGTCAAATTTATCCTCTTTTAGATGCAAGAAAGCAGATGCTAAAAGAGTTAGATGAAGATTTTATAATCACAAAGACGAATATGTTAAATCTTTCTTTTGAAAATAAGACTACAAAAGAGAAGTTTGAACTAAATTTTGATGGGGAACTAAAAGTTACAATTGATACTTTTATAGATTTAGGTGGAGCTTTTATAATTGCTTTAGTGTTAATCTTTTTCTTAATGGTAATGTATTATAAAAGTTTTGCACTTTCAGGTGGAATTGTACTAGCTAGTTTTATATCAATTGTTGGAGTAATTTTTGCTCATGTTATTATGGATATTATTACAGAAGATACATTTTATTTAACAGCAACATCTTTAATTGGATTTATTGGATTGATTGGAATAAATTCAAGAAATTCTACATTAATAATAGATTTTTCAAAGCAGTTAGTAATAGAAAAAAATTTAAGTATTAATCATGCTATTGCAAATGCTACAGCAACTCGTTCTAAGCCTATAATATTAACAGTTCTTACAATGGTATTTGCAAGTTCACTTTTAGCAACAGATGCAGTTTTTGGAGGATTAGGAGTAGCACTAATTGGTGGGACATTAATCTCATATGTCGTATCAATGTTTTTCGTTCCTGTAATTATAAAAAATCAATTACATAAAATTTTATAAAAAGAAGTAGAAAATTAATTCTTCTACCTCTTTTTTATTTTATAAATCAAATACCATAGCTATTTCATCGCAAATAGGAAAATGTTTACAACGAATACAATCTGCCCAGATTTTATGTTCTGGAATTGCTTCTTTTTCGATTACTCTAAACCCTGACTTTTCAAAGAAACTTTGTGCATAAGTTAAAGATAATATTTGTTCTAATTTATATAATCTTCCTTCTTTAATACATTCTTCAACAAGTCTTTTCCCAAGTTCAAGACCTCTAAACTCTTTAGATACAACTAGACTTCTTACTTCAGCTAGTCTTGCAGAATGAATATGTAAAGCTGTAAAACCAGCTATTATTCCATTAACTTCTACAACAATATACGATCTAATCGTATTAGCCATTTCATCTTCAGTTCTTAAGAGAATATTTCCATTTTCTACTTCTGCTTTTACAAGTTCTTGCATTAAAGCAATTGAAGTTACATCAGGTTTATAAAACTTAACTTCCAAATAAATACTCCGTAATTCTATTTTGAAGAGCATCTACCCCTTTTTTCTTTAAGTTAGAGATGAATATTCCATCAGGATTAGCTCTTTTTAATTTCTGTAAATCATTTTGCTTTAATTTATCTATTTTAGTAAAAGCATTAATAATTATTTGATCACCTCTTTTATTAGCCTTTAAAAACTCGTCAACATTTTTATCAATAGCTAAATCAACATGTCTAGAATCAATTAAGTGTACAAATATCTGCAAACATTGTCTTTGCTCTAAATATCCTGTTAAATTTGAATTCCAGTCTTTTTTTAAACTCTTAGAAACTTTTGCATAACCAAATCCAGGCAAATCTACAAATCTTGCATAAAGAAAAGGAACTTCTTCTTTGTCTGTTTTAAACTTTATATTAAAATAATTAATAAGTTGAGTTTTACCAGGTGTCGATGATGACTTTGCTAAACCTTTTCTATGTGTTAATGTATTTAATAAAGATGATTTTCCTACATTAGATCTACCCAGAAAAGCAACTTCTGCTTTATCAGGACTTGGTGAGTCTTGAATACTTTGAGCTGATTCCATAAAGTTTGCTTCAACTATTCTCATTTAATATTTTCCTTACTTTTGTGAGCCACGCTCAATATTTATAATAATTCTTACTGGTTTATTATCATCACCATTTACTTTTGCATCACCTGATAATTGATTTACATAAATTTTTTCACCATAAATCTTTTTATCATCATTTTTTTCTTGTAAAAAACCATTCCCAATAACAGTATATTCTTGATCTATAGGAGAATAAATAATTTTGTTACCTTTACCAATATAGTGTTTTTCTTCAGTTATTATTTCAAAATCTACTTTTCCTGTTGCTACATACTTTGAAGGAATTTTTCCAGTACTTTCTTTTTTAGTAACAAAAAAAATTTCTAATTTTTGGGCATTTATTTTATCTTTTCCCATTTTTATTTTTACGTCACCTGTAAAAACTGAAATGTCTTTTTGATCATTTGCTTCGAATTTTTTTGCATCAATAACAAGTTGTTCCGTTTGTTGTCCTAATAAAAGTGTTGAAGACACTAATAAAGCTGCTAAAAGTTTCATTATTTACCTTTACTTTTTATTTCTATTTCAAAATGAATATCTTCCGATTTCATATAATTCTTTTTTCCATCTAAATACAAATTTGTACCACTTATCAAATTATTGTAATAATAACCATCATAAGGTACATCGTTTCTTGCTAAATTTGTTTTTAAATTATAGTACATTGAATCTGTTTTTAAATTTATAAAATTGTCTCTGTTATATTTTACATCTTTTTGTAAGCTTAAATTATTACCTTTTTTCATAATAAACTGTGCTTCAAGTGTTTCATATTTATATTCTTTTTCATCTAGACTATTCTTTAGAAAGATATTTGCATCATACATTTCATCTCTTGATTTATATCTAATAGCATGACTTGAATTGACAATTCTTGTTAAGTTATTTTCATTTAGAGTAAACATTATTGAATTTTCAAATACTACTAATGGAATATCTTTAATATCATCATTTTTAGCTTTATTATTAACTGGAATAAAATATGCTCCAATTGCTAAAACTAATAATGAGTAAGAAAAAAGTCTTATATCCATACGTTTAAAAAATCCTCTTCAAGTCCATCTTCTTTACAAATGTGTTCTATCATTTCTCTAACAGCACCATTTCCACCTTTATTTTTACATATAACATGTACAAAATCTTTTAAATATTGAGTACCATTTAAAGGTGTAAATGAAAGAGCTGCTTTTTTAAGCATTTTATAATCATTTAGATCATCACCAATAGCTGCAACTTGATTCCAA
>CAJQLJ010000042.1 GCA_905479135.1 uncultured Campylobacterales bacterium
AAAATTTTCAAAACACACTGTAAATGTAGATGAAAAACAAGAACTAGAAGATTTAGTAGTAAAAAAAGGATGAATATGGAAATTATTACAGGTGCAATGACTGCACTTATTACCCCATTTAAAAATGGAAAAGTTGATTTAGAAAAATATGAGTCTTTAATAAAAAGACAAATAGCACAAGGTATTGATGCTGTTGTACCTGTTGGAACTACAGGTGAGAGTGCAACATTATCACATTCTGAACATAAAGCTTGTATTGAAGTTGCTGTTGCTGCTTGTAAAAGTACAGGTGTTAAAGTAATTGCAGGTGCTGGTTCTAATGCAACTCATGAAGCAGTTGAAATTGCTAAACATGCTCAAGCAGTTGGAGCAGATGGACTTTTATCTGTAACTCCATATTATAATAAACCTACACAAGAAGGTTTGTACCAACATTATAAAGCAATTGCAAGTTCTGTTGAAATTCCATTTATGTTGTATAATGTACCAGGACGTACTGGTGTAGATTTAACAGCTGATACAACTATTAGACTTTTTGATGATATTCCAAATATTTATGCTACAAAAGAAGCTACTGGTTCTCTAGATAGAACTATTGAATTGTTATCTCAAAGAAACGACTTAGTTATAGTTTCAGGTGATGATGCAATTGATTTTCCTATGTTAGTAAATGGTTGTAAAGGAATTATTTCAGTAACTGCAAACTTACTTCCAAATCTAAAATCAAGATTAGTTCATGCAATACAAGAAGGTAAATTAGATGAAGCAAGAAAAATAAATGAAGATTTATATGCTTTAAACTGTGTATTATTTTGTGAAAGTAATCCAATACCAATTAAGGCAGCTATGTACTTAACTGGATTATTAGATACTTTAGAATACAGACTTCCATTAACTGCTCCAAGTCCAGATACAATGAATAAATTAGAAAACATATTAAAACAATACGAGGTAATAAAATAATGAGTGAGAATACAATGCAAGGAAAAACTTTAGTAATATCTGGAGGAACAAAAGGTATAGGTAAAGAGTGTGTTTATAAATTTGCACAAAATGGTGTTAATGTAGCTTTTACTTATAATTCAAATCAACAATTTGCAGAGGATATTTGTAAAGATGTTGAAGAAACATATGGTGTTAAATGTAAGTGTTATCCTTTTAATATTTTAGAGCCAGAGATGTACAAAGAGTTATTCTTAGAAATTGATAAAGATTTTGATAGAGTTGATTTCTTTATTTCAAATGCAATGATTTATGGTCGTGCTGTTGTTGGAGGATATGGTAAATTTATGAAGTTAAAGCCAAGAGGTTTAAATAATATCTATACTGCTACTGTTAATGCTTTTGTATGTGGTTCACAACAAGCTGCAAAAAGAATGGAAAAAGTTGGAGGAGGAGCTATTGTTTCTTTAAGTTCAACTGGAAACTTAGTATATATTCCAAACTATTCAGGTCATGGTACAAATAAAGCTGCAGTTGAAGCAATGGTAAGGTATGCAGCAACAGAATTAGGTGAAATGAATATTAGAGTAAATGCAGTTTCTGGAGGACCTATTGATACTGATGCATTAAAAGCGTTTACAAATTACGAAGAAGTTAAGCAAAAAACTATTGATTTATCAGCTTTAAAAAGAATTGGACAACCTAAAGATTTAGCACAATCTTGTTATTTCTTATGTACAGAAGAAGCTTCTTGGATTACATCTCAAACTTTAGTTGTTGATGGTGGAACAACTTTTAGGTAATGAAAGAAAAAGTTTTTAATCTTCCAAATGCTTTAGCATTATTTAGAATAGCATTAGCTCCACTGATGCTATGGTTTTTTATAGATAGAGAGAATACAATTTTTTCTTCTTGGCATCCTACGTGGCTGGATTATTTTGCTGGATTAATTTTTGTAATTGCATCTGTTACTGATTTTTTTGATGGCTTTATTGCAAGATCTTGGAACCAAATGACAAAACTTGGTGCAATTTTAGATCCTCTTGCTGATAAAATGTTAGTACTTGCTGGATTTATAGGTCTAATGGTAATTGATAGAGCATCTGCATGGGCTGTCTTTATAATACTCTCAAGAGAATTTTTTATAACAGGACTTCGTGTAGTTGCAGCGGATGAAGGAAAAAATGTAGCTTCAACAATGGCTGGAAAAATAAAAACTGTAGTTCAAATGATTGCTATTGGTTTTTTAATTATGAATTGGCCATTTGCAACACAACTTCTTTGGCTTGCAGTTGTTTTAACAGTATATTCAGGATATGAATATATTAGAGATTATTTTAAAATATAAAGGTTTTTCTTGGGTACAATAACATTTTTACTTGTTCTTTCTTTTTTAGTATTTTTCCATGAGTTGGGACATTTCCTAGCTGCAAAATATTTTGGTGTAAGAGTTCATGTTTTTTCAATTGGTTTTGGAAAGCAGATTTTTGCAAAAGAATGGAGAGGTACAACTTGGCAACTGTCATTAATACCACTTGGTGGTTATGTAAAAATGAAAGGGCAAGATGACTCAAATCCAGCTTTAATAGAAAATGGAGATGATTCCTATAATACAAAAAAACCTTGGCAAAGAATTATAATACTATTTGCAGGTCCATTTGCAAACTTTTTACTTGCTGCCATTCTTTATTTCTCAATAGCAATTATGGGTGCTAGTACTTTTGCAGCACAAATTGGAACTGTACAAAAAAATTCACCAGCATTTAATGCAGGAATATTAAAAGATGATCTAATAATACGAATAAATGAAAAAGAAATTAAATCGTGGGAAGATATAGGAAAGATAATTGTTAATTCACAAGGACCTTTAAAATTCTATATCAAAAGAGACAATAAACTTATTGCTAAAACAATTAATCCCTATATTTCTGATTCACAAAATATGTTTAAAGAAAAAATTAAAAAAAGAATGATTGGTATTTCACCATCAGGAAAAGTAATTCAATTAAATTTATCACTTAGTGAATCATTAGTATATGCTTATGAAAAAACTATTTTTTCTTCAACTATGATTTTTCAAGGTGTTCAGAAATTAATTCAAGGAATAATTCCAAGTAGTGAAATTGGTGGTGTTATTACAATTGGTAAAGTTATATCAGATGCAAGTGAATCTAGTATTATTGCACTATTTACAATAACTGCATTAATTTCAGTTAACCTAGGAGTTTTAAACCTTCTTCCAATTCCAGCACTTGATGGTGGACATATAATGTTTAATATATATGAAATGATTACAAAAAGAAAACCAAGTGATAAAGTATTTATGTTTTTAACAATTGCTGGATGGGTAATTTTAGGTAGTTTAATGTTACTCGGAATTTACAACGATATAAATAGAATTTTTCTAAAATAATAAAATATACAAAGAGATAAAATGAATAAATTGACTGCAACAAGAAATTTAGATGATTTAATAACTAGAGTTGAAGGTGCTAGACTTAAAATATCAGAACATCATATTGTTAAGATAATCGGTATTAGTAAATATTCAACTTCAAAAGAAATAGAAGAGCTTTATAATGTAGGTCAAAGAGCTTTTGGAGAGAATAAAGTACAAGATTTAAAAATAAAAACTCAAGACTTAGAAGAACTTCCTTTAGAATGGCATTTTGTTGGAACTTTACAAAAAAATAAAATCAATAATTTAATTGATTTAAATCCTTCATTAATTCATTCAATAGATTCTTTAGAACTTGCACAAGAATTAAATAAGAAGCTTGAAGTAAAGAATAAGAAACTTAGTATTTTACTTCAAATAAACTCTGCATATGAAGATACAAAATCAGGTGTAATACCAGAAGTTGCAGTTGAAATATATAAACAAATACTGGACACTTGTCCAAATGTAAGACTTAAAGGTGTTATGAGTATTGGAGCACATGTTAGTGATGAAAAAATAGTAAAAGAGTCATTTAAAACAACTAAAAAAATCTATGATGAGTTAGTTCCATTTGGTGCAAAATATTGTTCTATGGGAATGAGTTCAGATTATGAATTAGCAATTGCCTGTGGTTCTAATATGATCAGAGTAGGTTCTACTTTATTTAAGGACTAATTAAAAGTATATAAATAAACCATAGAGGTTTATTTATTAGTTTAGAGAATTTTTAAATCTAGTTACTTCATCTTCAATTGATGCTTGTCTCATAAAGTGTTCACCTATTAAAAAAGCATCCGCACCAATTCCTGATAATCTTTTAATTGTATCAATATTTGAAACACCTGATTCTGCAACAATTATTTTTCCGTTTGGAATCATAGGAATTAATTTATCACAAAGTTCCATATCCATTTCAAATGTATCAAGATTTCTATGATTAATACCAATAATACTTGCACCACATTTAATCGCTTTAGTTAAATCTTCTTTATCATGTATTTCAACTAAAACTTCTAAACCTAAATGTAAAGCATACTCATATAATTCTTTTAATTCTTTTGTTCCTAATGCCTTAGCTATAAGTAAAACGAAATCTGCTCCATAAACTAATGCTTCAACTATTTGATATTTATCAATGATGAAATCTTTTCTTAAAAGTGGCGTTGGAACGTATCTTCTAATTGCTGCTAAATATTCTAATTCACCTTGGAAATAATGTGGTTCAGTTAAAACTGAAATTGCATTTGCTCCACTATTACTATAAGCTTGTGCAATTTCCATAGGATTAAAATCTTCTTTAATTACCCCTTTTGAAGGACTGGCTTTCTTAACTTCAGCTATAATTCTAATTGGTTCTTCTTTAGTTGCTGTTAAAAATGGTTTAACATCTCTTGGAGCAAATGGATTCGAAGCTAATGTTCTTCCTAATAAATCTAATGATATATCTTTTTTTCTTATCTCTAAATCTGCTTTTGTTCTTTCTATAATTTCATCTAATATCACTTAACACACTCCTTAATTTTTTTCCAATGTAATTTTATTTCTATATCTTCTAAACCTATCTTATCTACAATCTTTTTCATATTAAGATATGCATTCTTACAATCTTTATTTTTATAAAAACCCCAAGCTAAAGTATCAATAAAAGCAAGATTTGTCGGTTCTTTAATTAATGCTTTTTTTACAAGTACTAAGCCTCTTTCAATATCTAGATTATAATCAATTAAAATATATGCTAAATAGTTTTCATAAATAGGATTTGAAATTTTTTGTAGTACTTTATCAAATTTTGAAATAACATTAGGTAAAACTTCTTGTTTATTTTTTGCAATTTCAAATTCTATCATTGCTTGTTCAGCTAAATAATCTAAATTATTAGTTTTATTATAAAGTTTACTTAACAATAAGTTAGCTTTGTATAGTTTGTTTTCACTTTTGTATAATTCAACTAAAACATTATTTTCAATATTATTACTTTCTAAAAATAATATTGCTTTTTCTCTATCTTCTTTTATCAAATATCTAATTAATAAACTTTTTGTTTTATTCTGAACTATCTTCTTGTCCATTTTACTATATTTAGAATACATTTTCTCTAATAATAAAATTATTTGTTCTTTATCTTTCTCTATTTCATAAAAAGATAAAAGTTGCAAAGATAAATTAAAAGGATAATCATTCTTTTTTATATATTTTAATATTCTACTTTTTGATTCTTTTTTTAGATTTAGATGATTGTATTGTAAATTTGTAATTGTTTGTAATAATTGCACTGATTTACTTATTTTATAGGCTTTTTCAAATTCTTCAATAGCATTATTATAATCTTTTAAATCAAGATAAATACTAGCTAAAAAAGAATGATTACTTTTATGATAAAACTTGTTTACTAGTTTTTTTGCATACTTAATAGTTTCATCTTTTTCTTCAAGTTTTAGTAATGACAGCGTATAAAGCTTTAATATCATTTCTTCTTCTTTGATATTTTCTAACATATATAAAGATGAATATTCTTTTACACCTTCATAATCTTTCATTACAAAAGATAAATTTAAGTACTTTACTAAATATTCATACTTATTTGTATTTTCAAAAAGTTTTAAATATATTTTTCGAGAAGATTGATATTTTTTTTGAGATTCGAATTCTAAGGCAAACATTATGTATTGGTTTTCTAAATTAAAATATTTTACATCTTGTTTTATAAAGTTTATTTTATTTTTACTCACTTTTTCATTATCGAGCTTAGGTTCATTATAAGCACAAGCAGTTAATGTTAATAATAATGTAAATTTGACTAAATAGTTTTTATAGCTGGACACTCTTCATAAACCTCTTTTATATTTTTTTTAAAATATTCCCAAAATGGAAAAGTCCTACATTGTCTTGGTCTTGCTTCATAAATGGAACACTGTCTTTTTTCTAAATTAAAAAATACACATGCAAAATTGTCTTCTGACAATTTTACCTCATTTATACTGTATTTATATGATATCTTATTTAAATACTTAAGTCTTAATTCTTCTTGTGTAATATTTAAGTACTTAGCTAAAACACCTATTTCTTTTTCTGAGATCCAAATATAACCACTCTCACCAATACAACAATTACCAGCACATGTATCGCATGCACTGGGTTCAAAGGCGTAAGGAAAACCTTCTTGTTTAATTAAATTGTTCAATATCTACCTTTATACTATGTGTTTGAGATTTTTCATATATTTTTTTTACTTCTTCTGTAAACTCTAAACCATCAAAAACAAATAATGGTTTTAAAATTTTAGTCAATGATTTAGAGTTTTTTCTAGCATATACTAATATTAGTGTTGCATCTTTTGAATCTTTGGGATGTACAAATTGTAATGCTTCCAAATTAAGCTTGTATTTATTTAAATATAACAGTATTTCATTAATTTGTTTCACATCGTAACAAAAAAATAGCTTTCCTGTGCTTTTTAAAACTTTACAACTTTTTTGTATAAAATCTTCTAAAGGTAAGGAGTCATTGTATCTAGCTATTTTGAGATTTTCATTTTCACTCTTGATTACATTAGAGTGATAAAAAGGTGGATTTGAGATACAAATATCAAATTCTTTTTCAAAATTTGTATTTATAAATGAACCTTTAAATAAATTCGTTTTTTGATTATTCGTTTCAGCATTTTTTGAAGAAAAAAATTGAAATGGTTTTTGAAGTTCACATTGGTTTAAATTTAAATTAGAATATTCTCTAGAAACAAGTAATCCTAGTATTCCACTACCACTCCCAATATCTAAAAGTTCACCCTTGACATTCTTAAATTTTTTCATGTTTTCATAAATAAAATTGTACAAAAAATGCGTGTCACTGTTATAGCAATAGCCATCAAGAGGTTGATATAAAACCAAGTCTTTTCCTTTAGTATTTTAATTATTATAACCAAGCTAAGCCTATATATGATTTAAGCACTTAATTAATTAAAACTTTATATAAAAATGTAATAAATTTAATTAAGTTTTATTATAGTTTTTTAATTAATTTAAATGTCTTTAGTAGCACTAGTGTAGCAAAATGTAACAAGAGCTAAATTAGCTTTATGAAATGAAAGTTTTACTTATTCTTTAGATGTATTATAGGTTATTATTCAATCATAATAATTGAGTTTATTCAAATATTGATAAATAAAAAAATTAAGGGGAAATTATGTCTAATATGGAAGCTCCTGCAAACACACCTGTTTGGGTAAATGAAGCTAGATGTAAAGCATGTGATAAATGTGTATCTGTTTGTCCAGCTGGTGTACTTGTAATGAGACAAGAAGTTCATTCAACTTTAGGTTCAATAATAAAAGTAGCAAATCCTGATTCGTGTATTGGTTGTACAGATTGTGAACTAGCATGTCCAGATTTTGCAATCTATGTAGCAGACAAAAAAGAATTTAAATTTGCAAAACTTTCAGATGAAGCAAAGATAAGAAAAGAAGCTATCGTTAAAAATAATTATAGAGAATTAGAGGCATAAGGAAAATTAATGGCAAGAGAACTAATTTCAACAGGAAACGAATTAGCAGCTAAAGCTGCGCTGGACTCAGATGTTCAGTTTTTTGCGGGATACCCTATTACTCCTTCAAGTGAAGTAATGCATATATTATCAACTGCATTACCAGCAAGAGGTGACGCGTGTATCCAAATGGAAGATGAAATTTCAGGAATTGCTGCTGCATTAGGTGCTGCAATGTCTGGAAAAAGAGCTTTAACAGCAACAAGTGGACCAGGTATTTCTTTAAAAGCAGAAAACTTAGGTGTTGGATATATTTCAGAATTACCTTTGGTTGTTATCAATGTTATGAGAGGTGGTCCATCAACTGGTTTACCAACAAGAGTTGCTCAAGGTGATTTATTACAAGCTAAAAACCCTACTCATGGAGATGTTAAATCAATAACATTAGTTCCAGGAAACTTGTCAGAATGTTATACAGAAGTTGCACGTGCTTTTAACTTAGCCGATAGATTTATGCAACCAGTATTTGTTTTATTAGATGAAACTATTGGACATATGAGTGGAAAAGCAAGTATTCCTGACTTAGAAGAAGTACAAGCTAATAAAATCTCAAGAAAAAAATTCGAAGGTGATCCAAAAGACTATAAACCTTACGGAGTTGGAGCTGATGAAGCAGCTGTATTAAATCCAATGTTTGAAGGTTATAGATACCACTTTACTGGATTACATCATGGTCCAACTGGACACCCAACTGAAGATGCAGAGATTTGTGATGCTTTAATGAAAAGATTATTCAATAAAGTTGATGCTCATACTGATGAACTAGAATCAAATGAAGAATATATGTTAGATGATGCAGATATTATGATTATTGCATATGGTTCTGTTTCTTTAGGTGTAACAGAAGCAATTAATAGATTAAGAGCTGAGGGTATCAAAGTTGGTATGTTTAGACCTAAAACAATCTGGCCAAGTCCAGAAAAAAGAATCAAAGAATTGTGCGACAAGTTTGATAAAGTATTAGTTACTGAATTAAATATGGGACAATTTGCTGATGAAGTACAAAGAGCAAGTGGAAGATCAGATTTTGATACATTATTTAAAGTTAATGGAAGACCTTTATCTCCACTAGAAATTATTGCAAAAGTGAAGGAGATGTAACATGGCTTTTAATTATGATGAATATTTAAGAACAGATAAAATGCCAACACTATGGTGTTGGGGATGTGGTGATGGAGTTATTTTAAAATCTATCATTAGAGCAATTGAAAAAACTGGTTGGAGCATGGACGATGTTTGTGTTGTTTCTGGTATTGGTTGTTCAGGAAGAACTTCTTCATATATCAACTGTAATACAGTTCATACGACTCATGGAAGAACTTTAGCTTTTGCAACTGGAATTAAGTTAGCTAATCCAGAAAAGAAAGTTATCGTTGTTGGTGGTGATGGTGATGGTCTTGCTATTGGTGGAAACCATACAATCCATGCATCAAGAAGAAATATTGATTTAAATTATATTATTATTAATAACTTTATTTATGGATTAACTAACTCTCAAACAAGTCCAACAACTCCACAAGGAATGTGGACTGTTACAATGAGTAAAGGTAATATTGACCCTACTTTTGATGCTTGTAAATTAGTAGAAGCAGCAGGAGCATCTTTTGTTGCCAGAGAAACTATGTTAGATCCAAAAAAACTAGAGAGAATTTTAGTTAAAGGTTTCCAACATGTAGGATTCTCATTTATCGAAGTATTCTCTAACTGTCACGTTAACTTAGGAAGAAAAAATAAAATGGCTACAGCAATGGCTAACTTAGATTGGATTAAATCTATTTCAGTTGGTAAAGCTAAATTTGAGAAATTAGAACCAGAAGAACAAGTTGGTAAATTCCCATTAGGAATCTTAAAACACGATGAAGATGCACAAGAGTATTGTCTATCTTATGAAAAAGTAAAAGAAGCAAATAAAACAAATACAATGGTTCAATTTTAAGGAGTATATCATGGCTAAAACATTAATGAGATTTACAGGTGTTGGTGGACAAGGTGTTCTTCTAGCAGGTTCAATCTTTGCAGCAGCTAAAATTAACGATGGTGGTTATGGTTTAAAAACTGCAACATATACATCACAAGTAAGAGGTGGTCCAACGGTAGTTGATATCACTTTAGCGGATGAAGAAATATTATATCCTTATGCAAATGATGGTGAAATTGATTTTATGTTATCAGTTGCACAAATTTCATATGATCAGTTCAAAGCTGGTGTAAGAGATGGTTCTACTATTGTAATAGAACCAAATCTTGTAACGGCAACGCCTGAAGATAAAAAAAGATGGAACATTGTTGAAATTCCAATTATTACGATAGCAAAAGAAGAAATTGGTAATGTTATTACTCAATCTGTTTTAGCATTAGCTATTGCAAATTACTTTACAGGAGAAACTGTAGACAATGAAGTACTTAGAACAACTATGCTTTCTAAAGTACCTGCAAAAGTACATGATATAAATAACAAAGCATTTGACTTAGGTCTTAAATACGCTGCTCAAGCTTCAAAAGCATAATAATATTAAAAGTAGTCATAAAGACTACTTTTATCTTTAAACAAATAACATTCTATTCTATATGATTTTTAAACTCTTCAATCTTTTCTTCTAATCTACTAGATAAATAAATATTAGAATTTTTTAAACACGAGTATATAAAACCAACTTCTTTTAGGTAAGTTTTCTTATTGTCACCACTTTGACTTACTAAATTTGATAAATTTGTTATTAAATCTGCTAGTTTAACCATTTGAACTTCATAGGGTTGTTCTAAAAGCATTTCAATGCTTTTTTTCATTTGATCCTGTTTAGATGATATACTTTCATCCCTACTAAGAGATTCCACAGCATTTGCTACAGCTTCACTAAAGTCTACATATAATTCATCATAAGTAATATTTGTATCATCAATAATATTGTGTAATAAAGCACACGTAATTGCTAAGTTTGCTTTCTCATCATCTACTTTTGATTTTACACAAGCATTTATAACTTCCATAGCTACTAAATTTATATGTACTGTATGAGCTTCTAAACCATTAGATTCATTTTTTTTACTGTAAGCATCAGTGGCATATTTTAATGCTTTTGTATAGTTATCTTGAGAAAACATTTATTTAGGTTCCTTTAGTTTTTCTTTAGTTTTTTGATTTTTTTCTTTTATAGAAGCAATTGTTTTAGATGATTTCGAAAAGGATATTAAATTTTCTACATTTGTTATTTTATCTTTATCTATTCTTTTTAAAGACTCTGCAAAAACATGTGTAGTAGCTAATGCATCAAAGTATGCTCTATGATGATTATCAATTTCTATTTCAAGTTCTTCTTTTAAAAAACTCAAACCGTAACGAGGAGAATCAATTGTTCTTTTTGCTAAATCAATACTACAAAGTTTTCTATTTTCAAGCTTTCCTAAATCATATTTTTCTAAAGAGTCTGAAATATAATTGTAGTCAAATTTAATATCATGCGCAATAAAGACATCATCTTCTAAAAAAAGTTTAAATTCTTTTAACACAGATTCTAAAAGGGGAGCATTTTCTAACATTCGAGGATTTATATTTGTAACTTCTTGTATATAACTTGGTATTTCTTTTGCATATACTAAAGATTCAAATTTATTAATTATTTTACCATTTTTATATTTAACGGCACCAATCTCAATTATTTGATGGCCTTTTTTTATTGAAGAACCATTTGTTTCAATATCTACAATACAAAAACATTGTTCATCAATAGATGCCTCTTTCGTTTTTAAGAAAATATTGTTATTGTTATCAAATTCAAGTGCTAAACCATTTGATAATAAAAGTTCAAATTCCAATTCTGGATTATCAAAAAAAGTATCGTTAGCTTTTTCAAGAAGGAATAGAAATTCGTTATAATTAATAGATTCTTTTAATAATCTATCAACTATATTCGATATTTTAAAAGTAGGTTTTACAATTATTCTTTTTTTAGATTTCATTTACTGCTTTTATAAAATTTACAATTTTATCTTTATCTTTTTTTCCTTTATAAGATTCAACACCAGAACTTACATCTACGCCATAAAAGTTATAACCTGATAATTCTTTTAAATTGTCAGAGTTAAGACCACCTGCTAAGATAATTTTAGAACAATCTATATCATCAAACCATTCTAAAGCAAGACGTTTACCTTCGCCTCCAAAACCATCGACAAAAGCATCAACTAAAACATACTCACTATCTATTTTTTCTATATCAGCTTTAGTTTTTGCTCTTAAAACTCTTATATATCTAAAATCCAAAGTTTTAAAATCAGTAAAAGTATCGTCATCAATAATTTGAGCTGTTTGCATTTTTGCATTTATACAAACTTGATTTATAAATGAATTAGGCTCATTTACAAATAAACCTATGGTTTGAACAAAAGGGGGTAATTTATTTACTATATCTTTAGCATCAAAAGGACTTATATATCTTGGAGATTTATCATAAAAAACAAAACCTAAAGCATCAGCACCAGCATCAATAGCTGCTAATGCATCTTCAAGGTTTGTAATTCCACAAATTTTAACTTTCATGATTATACTTGTAAACTCTTAATAGCTTTAGAATAATCATCTGCTCCATAAACATAAGAACCAGCCACAACTATATCAACTCCTGCATTTTTAAGTTCATGAATATTTTTATCATTAACTCCTCCATCAACTTCAATAAGACAGTTTGGATTTCTTTTATTTATTAATTCTTTTAATTTTAAAGCTTTTTCTACAACACTTTTAATGAACTTTTGTCCACCAAAACCTGGATTAACAGACATTAATAAAACCATATCCAAATCTTCTAATAAATATTCAATTGCTTCAGGCGGTGTATGAGGATTTAAAACTATTGCTGGTTTTATTCCTAGTCCTCTAATTTTTTGAATAAGTCTATGTGGATGCTTTTCACTTTCAATATGAAATGATATATATTTTGGTTTACATGATGCAAATAAATCTACGAAAAAAGCATTGTCTTCAACCATTAAATGAATATCTAAAGGTGCAGTTGAAACCTTTGAAACAGGATTCACTACAACTGGACCTATTGTCATATTAGGAACAAAGTGACCATCCATTACATCTACATGTACTAAGTCACAACCTCCTTCACAAATAGCTCTTATTTCTTCATTTAGTTTTCCAAAATCTGCTGATAATATTGATGGAGCAACAAGCATTTTATAACCTTTATTTCTTAATTTGAGGCGATTATACCATGAAAATACTTTTTTGCAAAGTATATTAAAACAAAAATTGTTATTAAGATTGGAATAGGTGTAGCATTTTCAAGATAAAACTGTACTGTACTATTTTAAATTTTTTATATAGTAATATAATGCATCTATTTCTTCTTCAACTAAGAAATATGCAGGCATTATATTTGCTTTATAAACTAATTTTTCGCAAACCTGTTCTTTTGAAAACTTTTTACTTGGATTTTTTTTTGAATTAATTTTCTTAAAAAAAATATCATATTCAGAGTTTGTAATATCAGGTACACTTAGCGCACAATTATATTTTTTCTTATCATAAATATGAGTAAAGGAAACAATTTTTTTTCCTTTTGCATCACTTCCATGACATGAGTTACAACCTATTCCTCTAGGATTATTGTAAAGTAACTCACCATATTCAAATTTTGTAATAAATGAGTTATTAACTTTTACTAATTTTGTATCATCTGCAAATAATTTTAAAGAACAAATAATTATTAAACTAAATAAAATCAAAAAGTTTAATTTCATTATCCTGAAATCCTTTTATTTTTTAAAAACCAATAAAAAGAAAACATCAATCCAGGTGTTTTTGCTTTATTTTCATCATAAATAAACTCTTCAATCTGATCTAAAGGTAAAAACATCAAGTCAATTTGTTCATCGTTGATACCTCCACCATTATGAATCTTCATTGACTCATTAATAGTACAAAAAAACA
>CAJQLJ010000043.1 GCA_905479135.1 uncultured Campylobacterales bacterium
AGGTTTGAGTTTGTTTTATTGGCTTTATAGACATCTAGACATAAATATTTTTCAATATATATCTGTTCGTGCAGGGATAAGTTTTATTATTGCATTTTTTTTAACAATGTATTTAATGCCTAAGTTTATAAAATGGGCTAAATCAAAAAATGCAGCACAACCAATTTATGAACATGCACCAGATGCTCATAAAGAGAAAGCAGGGACTCCTACTATGGGTGGGATGGTTTTTATCTTTGCTACTATTATTGCAACATTAGTTTCTGCAAAATTAAATAACTTTTACATCATTGGAGGATTAGTTACAATTGGATTATTTTCTCTAATAGGTATACAAGACGACTATTCAAAAATTATTAAAAATAAAAACTCTGCTGGCTTGAGTGCTAGAGTAAAATTATTATTACAATTTTTATGTGCAGCTGTAATCGCTTTTGTTCTTTACTATTTTTCTCATACTAGTACTTTATTTACACCTTTCTATAAATTAGCGTTGTTTGATATGGGTTTATTTGCTATTTTATTTTGGATGATAGTAATTGTTGCTGCATCTAATGCTGTAAATTTAACAGATGGATTAGATGGTCTAGCAACGGTTCCTTCAATAATGGCATTTTTTACATTATCAATTTTAGTTTATATAACGGGTCATGCAATATTTTCATCATATCTTTTAATACCAAATATAAAACTTGCAGGTGAATTAGCTGTTATGGGAGCTGCAATTGTAGGGTCTTTAATAGCTTTTCTTTGGTTTAATTCTCATCCCGCAGAAGTTTTCATGGGAGATTCAGGTTCTCTTCCTTTGGGAGCATTTATGGGCTATATGGCGATTGTATCTAAATCAGAGATATTATTAGTTGTAATTGGTTTCATTTTTGTTTTAGAAACAGTTTCTGTAATTTTACAAGTTGGTTCATATAAACTTAGAAAAAAAAGAGTTTTCCTAATGGCTCCTATTCATCATCATTTTGAGCAAAAAGGGTGGAAAGAAAATAAAATTATTGTCAGGTTCTGGATTATTTCCTTTATGACGAATCTACTTGCTTTGATGAGCTTAAAAATACGATAATCAAGAAAAGAGTAAATATGAATTTAAATGAAAAAATTAGAGTTTTAGGAAAGGGATTAACAGCACAAGCAATTAAAGATAAATTTCCAAATGCTACTTTATATGATGATAATGATTTCGAACTTTATGATAAAGATTCAAATGAAAAAACGATAGTAAGTCCTGGAATTCCACCATATAATGAAATGATTAAAAAAGCTAACAATATTCACAGCGATTATGATTTATTTAATGATTCAATGCCATTTTCTATTTGGATATCAGGAACTAATGGAAAAACAACAACTACTCAAATGTGTCAACACATTTTATCTAGCTATAATTCACTATGCGGAGGTAATATTGGTACGCCAGTATCTAAACTAAGTACAAAAGCTTCAATATGGATTTTAGAGACATCATCTTTTACATTGCATTATACAAATATTGCTAGGCCAAATTTATATTTACTTCTTCCAATAAGTGAAGATCATATCACATGGCATGGTTCTTTTGAAGAATATGAAAATGCAAAATTAAAACCAATATCTTTAATGCAAGAAGGAGAAATTGCAATAATTCCAGAAAAATATGAAAATTACAAAACTAATGCATATAAGATTACTTATAAAAATAGCATTGACTTGTGTAATAAATTTGGAATCAACAAAGATAAATTAAAATTTAAAGAACCTTTTTTATTAGATGCACTTTTAGCATTATGTGCTAAGAAGATTATTTTTGATGAAATTGATTATGAGAGAATTAATACGTTCAAAATAGACGAACATAAATTAGAAGAATTTGTTGATAACAAAAATAGAATTTGGGTCAATGACAGTAAAGCTACTAATATTGATGCTACAATTAATGCCTTAATATCATATAAAGAAATGAATATACATTTAATTCTAGGTGGAGATGATAAAGGAGCTAATTTAATTCCATTATTTGAAAATATACAAAATCTAAATATTATAGTTTATGCAATTGGATCAAATAGTAAAAGAATTGAGAATTATTGTAAAAAATATAATATCAGAATTATAAGTTCTGAAAAATTAGAGTATGCAGTAATTAAAATAGACAGTAATCTAAAAGAAAATAGTATAGGAATTCTATCACCAGCAGCTGCTTCTCTTGATCAATTTAAATCTTATGCTCAAAGAGGAAAAGAATTTAAAAAATTAGTATTAAATTTAAGTAAACTTTAATCATCCTATGTGTATACTTCCACTCCAATTTAAGGAAGGCGCGATAGCTCAGTTGGTAGAGCAAAGGATTGAAAATCCTTGTGTCGACAGTTCGATTCTGTCTCGAGCCACCATTAAATTAGGTGCTGGTGTAGCTCAGCTTGGCTAGAGCAGCTGATTTGTAATCAGCAGGTCGGGGGTTCGAGTCCCTTCACCAGCTCCATTTTAAATAGTGCATTATCTATATAAGAATAACACTAAACGAAACAATAATTTTCAACGGGAAGGTTGGAGAGTGGTCAAATCCTGCGGATTGTAAATCCGCCGCCTACGGCTTCGAAGGTTCGAGTCCTTCTCTTCCCACCACTATAATGAGCGCGGGAATAGCTCAGTTGGCTAGAGCCTCTGCCTTCCAAGCAGATTGTCGCGAGTTCGAGTCTCGTTTCCCGCTCCATTAATTTATTGATTATTGGGAGCTTAGTTTTAAGCACAATTTTTATAACTCTTTATAAATTTTTATCCCACTAAGTTTTTTTTTAGTATTTATTTAATATAATACACGCACAAAAATTATAGATAGTAATATCTGTAAATAATAATAATACAATCCCCTCTGAATAGAGAAGCTACTGGGCTTATCTACTCAGAGGGCAACAACCTAAATAATTAGAAGGAAAATTCTATGGCAAAAGAAAAATTCGAACGAAGTAAACCGCACGTAAATATCGGGACAATCGGTCACGTAGATCACGGTAAAACTACTTTAACAGCAGCAATCTCAGCAGTTTTAACTAACGCTGGTGGTGGTGAAATGATGGATTACGATCAAATCGATAATGCACCAGAAGAAAGAGAAAGAGGAATTACTATTGCTACTTCTCATATTGAGTATGAAACAGCAACTAGACACTACGCACACGTAGACTGTCCAGGTCACGCCGATTATGTTAAAAACATGATTACTGGTGCTGCACAAATGGATGGAGCAATCTTAGTTATTGCTGCTACTGATGGACCAATGGCTCAAACTAGAGAGCATATCTTATTATCTAAACAAGTAGGTGTTCCTTACATTGTTATCTTCATGAACAAAGAAGATCAATTAGATGAAGAAGATAAAGAAGAGATGTTAGAATTAGTTGAAATGGAAATTAGAGAATTACTTTCTGATTACGACTTCCCAGGTGACGATACTCCAATCATTGCTGGTTCTGCATTCCAAGCATTAGAAGAAGCTAAAGCTGGTAATAATGGTGAGTGGTCTGCAAAAATTATGGAATTAATGGACGCAGTTGATTCATATATTCCAACTCCAAAAAGAGATACTGAACAAGATTTCTTAATGCCTGTTGAAGATGTTTTCTCTATCTCAGGAAGAGGAACTGTTGTAACTGGTGCTATTTCTAAAGGTAGAATTAACTTAGGTGATCAAATTGAGATCGTAGGTTTAAAAGACACTCAAACAACTACTGTAACTGGTGTTGAAATGTTTAGAAAAGAAATGGAATATGCAGAAGCTGGTGATAATGCTGGTATCTTAATTAGAGGTATTAAAAAAGAAGATGTTCAAAGAGGACAAGTTCTTATTAAGCCAGGTACAATTACTCCACATACTGATTTCAGATGTGAAGTGTATATTCTTTCAAAAGAAGAGGGTGGTAGACACACTCCATTCTTCTCTGGATATAGACCACAATTCTATGTTAGAACAACTGATGTAACTGGTTCTTGTACTTTACCAGAAGGTACTGAAATGGTTATGCCTGGTGATAACGTTGAAATGACTGTAGCTTTAGTTGCTCCAATCGCTCTTGAAAAGGGAACAAAGTTCGCTATTAGAGAAGGTGGTAGAACTGTTGGTGCTGGTGTTGTTGCTGAAATTATCAAGTAAGGATAATAGATGGCAACTGGAACGAGAATCAAAATAGGACTTAAATGTCAAGAGTGTGGTGATATCAACTACACTACTATGAAAAATCCTAAGACTCATACTGAAAAGTTTGAGACTAAAAAATATAGTCCAAGATTAAAAAAACACACTTTACATAAAGAAGTGAAATTAAAATCGTAAGACTTTAGGAAGAAGCACTTGCTTCTTCCTTTTTTATAATAGGTCAGTAGCTCCAATGGTAGAGCGCCGGATTCCAAATCCGACGGTTGTGGGTTCGAGTCCCTCCTGGCCTGCCACTTAAATCTAATTCACAAAAATTTCACATGATATGTAAAACTAGCGTATAATTAAACTAAGCTAATATAAAGTTTTTTTGGGTATAATTCCCGTCCTAATAATATTCTTAAGAATTTTTTTAAAAGTAGTTTTGACTTTTTTTAAAAGAATTTAAAAGCTTATTTAACTTATATCTTGGAGTCGTTGTGAATAAATTAAAAACTTATTATAAAAATGCTAAAGAAGAACTTTTTAAAGTAATCTTCCCTATAAAAGAACAAATCAGATCAGCATATTTATCTGTATTTATTGTTGTTACTGTAATATCTTTATTTCTAGCATTAATTGACGCCATAATGTCTGTAAGCTTATCTTCTATAATGAATTAAGGAATAGAATAATGGCACACAAATGGTACGCAATTCAAACTTACTCTGGTAGTGAACTAGCAGTTAAAAGAGCACTAATTCAATTATCAGAAGAAATGGCAGACGGTAGAATAGCTGAAGTATTAGTTCCTACAGAAGATTTAATTGAAATTAAAAAAGGTAAAAAATCTATAGTTGAAAGACCATTGTACCCAGCATATGCTTTTGCAAAGATAGAATTAGATACTCAACTATGGCATGGAATACAAGCTATGCCAAAAGTTGGTAGATTTATTGGTGAATCTAAAAAACCAACACCATTATCTGAAAAAGATATTACAGCAATTTTAGACAAAGTTAATAATAGAGCAGCTGCAAAACCAAAAGTTTCATTTGATGAAGGTGAAATGGTTAGAGTTAATGAAGGCCCATTCGCAAATTTCAATGGTATAGTTGAAGATTTTGATATGGCTTCTGGAATGCTTAAGTTAAATGTTTCAATTTTTGGAAGAAATACTCCAGTTGAAATTTCGTATTCACAAGTTGAAAGAGTAGTTTAAACAGTTTTTTAGGCATTAGGCAATAAAACTTGCTTCTTACATAGTTTTATTTCCTAATGCCTAATCATTAAAAAAATCATTAAAATAAAAGGAATAGAATGGCAAAGAAAGTAGACGGTAAACTTAAATTACAAATACCTGCTGGTGCTGCAAACCCATCACCACCTGTTGGACCTGCATTAGGTCAAAGAGGTATTAATATCATGGAATTCTGTAAAGCATTCAATGAGAAAACAAAAGATAAATCTGGATTTAACATCCCTGTAGAAATTACTGTTTATTCAGATAAAAGTTTTACATTTGAGTTAAAACAACCACCAATGACTGATTTAATTAAAAAAGTTTCTGGAATCAAAAAAGGTTCAGATAATGCACTTAAGAATAAAATTGGTTCATTAACAAAAGATCAAATTATGGAAATCGTTGATATGAAAATCGCTGATTTAAATACTGATGATAAAGAACAAGCTGCAAAAATTGTTGCTGGTTCTGCTAGATCTATGGGTATTACTACTGAATTATAGTATTTAGTTTTAAAACAAGTCTAACCAGCAGACTTTTTAAACGCTGGAAGCAAAAAAATAAATATTGCGGAGAAATAAAATGGCAAAAAGATATAAATCATTAAAAGAAAAAATTGAATTAAGAGATTATTCTCTTGCTGATACTTGTACTTTATTAAAAGAATTAAAGTCTACAAAGTTTGATGAAAGTGTTGAAGTTGCACTTAACTTAAATGTAGATCCAAGACATGCTGATCAAATGATTAGAGGTGCAGTAGTACTTCCAAATGGTACAGGTAAAACTGTAAGAGTTGCAGTTTTTGCAAAAGGTGTTAAAGTTGATGAAGCTAAAGCTGCTGGTGCTGATATTGTTGGTAATGACGATTTAGTTGAAACAGTTATGGCTGGAAATATTGATTTTGATGTTTTAATTGCAACTCCTGATTGTATGGGACTTGTTGGAAAATTAGGTAGAGTTTTAGGACCAAAAGGTTTAATGCCTAATCCTAAAGTTGGAACAGTTACTATGGACGTTACTAAAGCAGTTAATGATGCTAAGGGTGGTCAAGTATCTTATAGAGTTGATAAAAAAGGTAATATGCAAGCTGCAGTTGGAAAGATTTCTTTCTCTACAGAAGCAATCAAAGAAAATATTGAAGCATTTCTTGCAGCTATCAACAAACAAAAACCAGCATCTGCAAAAGGTAGATATATTACTAATGCAGCTATTTCATTAACAATGTCTCCATCAATTAATGTTGATGCTTCAGAATTAATGGATATTAAATAAGGATTTTTCCTTATTTAATTTTTAACATTCAATAATATAGATAAAGCATCTTTATTATTGAGTGTTCAAAGCACTGAAATAAAAACTGAAGACAGTGGGTTAGATTCGTTCCTCGTTTCTAATAAGTCCTACCGAAGTCGATGTTTTGAGAGGAGAATCGTATGAATAAACAACAAAAATTTGAAATAATTGAAAATTTAACATCTGAATTTAAAAATTCTCAAGCTATTGTAGTATGTGGTTATAATGGAATTACTCATAAAGAGTTAGAATCATTAAGAATTGATGCTAGAGCTAACGGAACTAAAGTTCAAGTTGCTAAAAATACTCTTGTAACTGTAGCAGTTAAAAATGCTGAGTTAGGAGATGTTGCCTTAACTGGTACAAATATTTTCTTATGGTCTGAAGATCAAATCTCTGCATGTAAAGTTGCAGATAAATTTGCTTCTACTAAAAAAGATAAATTTGAGATCAAATCAGGAATTATTGAAGGTGAGATTGCAGACCTTGCAACTGTTAATGCATTCGCTAAGTTACCATCTAGAGATGAACTTCTTGGTATGCTTGCAGCTACTTGGATGGCTCCACTTACAAACTTTACTATTGGGCTTGATGCTCTTAGAAAGAAAAAAGAAGAAGAAGCAGCTTAATTTTATTAAGCTATAAACATAAAATAAATATAAAAAATAAGGAATAATAAATGGCAATTTCTAAAGAAGACGTATTAGAATATATTTCTGGTTTATCAGTACTTGAATTATCAGAATTAGTTAAAGAATTTGAAGAAAAGTTTGGTGTATCTGCACAACCTGTAGCAGTAGCTGGTGTAGCTGGTGGAGCTGCTGAAGCAGTTGAAGAAAAAACTGAATTTGATGTTATCATCAAAGATGCTGGTGCTAAAAAAATTAACGTTATTAAAGTAATTAGAGCGTTAACTGGTTTAGGATTAAAAGAAGCTAAAGCTGCTGCTGAAGCTGCAGATTCTGTAATTAAAGAAGGTGTTTCAAAAGAAGACGCTGAAACTGCAAAAGCAGAATTAGAAGCTGCTGGAGCAACTGTAGAAGTTAAATAATTACACTTGTAATTTTATAAACTTGTTATACAAGGCTTAAATGCCTTGTATAAAGAATAGCATCTTTGAAGGCTAAGGTTAGAATTTAATGAAATTTTAACCCTATCCTTTACGGATGCTTTTGTGCTTTATATGATATAAAGCTTAAACTAACCAAAATTTACTACAAGGCCGATAATGTTAAACTCTTTAAAATCTGGTAATAGACTTAGAGTTGATTTTGCAAAAAATCCTCAACAAATCGAAATTCCGAACTTATTACAATTACAGCAAAACTCTTATGAAACGTTTTTAAAAGTTGGTCAAGATGACAGAACAACTGCTGGAATAGAAAAAGTATTTAAGTCAATTTTCCCAATCCATGATGCCCAAAACAGAATTACTTTAGATTACTTAGGTAGTGATGTTGGTAAACCAAAATATGATGTTAGAGAATCAATGGTAAGAGGTCTTACTTATTCAATTCCTTTAAAAATTAATATCAGATTAACTTTATGGGATTTAGACGAGAAGACTGGTGAGAAAATCGGTGTTAAAGACATGAAAGAACAAGCTCTATTTATTAGAGAAATTCCTTTAATGACTGATAGAACTTCATTTATAGTTAATGGTGTTGAAAGAGTAGTTGTTAATCAACTTCATAGATCTCCTGGTGTTATTTTCAAAGAAGATGAATCTAACACTGCAGATAATAAACTTATTTATACTGGTCAAATTATTCCAGATCGTGGTTCTTGGTTATATTTTGAATATGATGCAAAAGATATTCTTTATGTGAGAATTAATAAAAGAAGAAAGGTTCCAGTTACTATTCTTTTTAGAGCACTTGGTTATTCAAAAGAAGATATTATTAAATTATTCTATCCAATTTTAAATGTTAAAATTAAGAATAATAAATTCTTAACTAAATTTAATCCAGATGACTTTACTGGAAGAATTGAATTTGATGTTAAAGATGAAAAAGGTAATTTAATTGTTGCTGCTGGAAAAAGACTTACTGATAGGAAAGCTAAAGCTTTAGTTGAAGGTGGTTTAGATCTAGTAGAATATCCAATTGAATTATTGATGGAAAGATATACAGCTAATACTATTTTTGATCCAGAATCTGGTGAAGTATTATTCGATGCATTGACTAATTTAGATGAATTAAAATTGAAGAAATTATTAGATTTAGGTTTTGAAAACTTTGATATAGCTAATGATCTTGCAACTGGTGTTGATGATTCTATTATCAATGCATTTAAAGCAGATGCTGAATCTTTAAAATTATTAAAGCAAACAGAACAATTAGATGATGAAAATGATTTATCAGCTATTAGAATTTATAAAGTTATGAGACCAGGCGAACCAGTTACAAAAGAAGCTGCTAAAGAATTTGTTAAAAAATTATTCTTCGATCCAGAAAGATATGATTTAACAAAAGTTGGTAGAATGAAAATGAACCATAAACTTGGTGTTAATGTTCCTGAATATGTAACAGTTCTTACTTATGAAGACGTTATTAAAACAGTTCAATATCTTGTAAAAGTTAAAGCAGGTCACGGTCATATTGATGATAGAGATCACTTAGGAAACAGAAGAATTAGAGCAATTGGTGAATTATTATCAAATGAATTACATTCTGGTTTAATTAAAATGCAAAAAGCTATTAGAGACAAGATGACTACATTATCTGGTACTTTAGAAGATATCATGCCACATGATTTAGTAAATTCAAAAATGATTACATCAACAATTACTGAGTTCTTTACATCTGGACAGTTATCTCAATTCATGGATCAAACAAATCCATTATCAGAAGTTACACATAAAAGAAGACTTTCTGCACTTGGTGAAGGTGGTCTTGTTAAAGAGAGAGCTGGATTTGAAGTAAGAGATGTTCATGCGACACACTACGGTAGAATTTGTCCAGTTGAAACTCCAGAGGGTCAAAATATTGGTCTTATTAATACATTATCTACATTTTCTAAAGTTAATGATTTAGGATTTATTGAAGCACCTTATAAAACTGTTAAAGATGGTGTTGTAAGTGATGAAATTAAATATTATACTGCAACTCAAGAAGAAGGTTTAGTAATTGCTCCTGGTTCAACAAAAGTTGATGATAATGGAAAGATATTAGAAGCCTTAACTGAAGCTAGACAAGATGGTGAAATTTTATTAGTTGATAAAAATAAAATTGATTTAATTGATATTTCATCTCAAATGGTTATGGGTGTTGCAGCTTCATTAATTCCATTCTTAGAACATGATGATGCCAACAGAGCTTTAATGGGATCGAATATGATGAGACAAGCTGTTCCATTATTAAGCCCTAATGCTCCTGTTGTTGGAACTGGTTTAGAAAAAACAGTTGCACGTGATGCTTGGGAAGCTATTAAAGCAAAAAGAGCTGGTGTAATCGAAAAAGCGGATGCTAAGAATATATATATCAGAGGTGAAGATGAAAACGGTGCTTTCATTGATCACTATAATGTTTCTAAAAACGTTAGAACAAATAACAACACTTCATTTGGTCAAAGAATTGGTACTAAAGAAGGTTCTACTGTTGAAGCTGGACAAGTAATTGCTGACGGTCCTTCAATGGATAATGGTGAATTAGCTGTTGGTGTTAATGCAATGGTTGCATTTATGCCTTGGAATGGTTATAACTATGAAGATGCGATTGTACTTTCTCAAAGATTAATAAAAGAAGATGCATTTACTTCTATACATATTTATGAAAAAGATGTTGAATGTCGAGAATTAAAACATGGTAATGAAGAGATTACTAGAGATTTACCAGGTGTTAAAGAAGAGTCTATTACTCATTTAGATAACTCAGGTATTATTAAAGTAGGAACTTACATTAAACCAGGAATGATTCTTGTTGGAAAAGTTACACCTAAAGGTGAGATTAAACCAACTCCAGAAGAAAGACTTTTAAGAGCAATCTTTGGTGAAAAAGCTGGTCATGTTATTAATAAATCATTAGTAACTCCTACTTCTATGGAAGGAACGGTTGTTGACGTTAAAGTATTCACTAAAAAAGGATATGAAAAAGACGAAAGAGCTGTTGCAGAAATTGAAGCAGAAAAAGCTGAATTAGATGTTAAGCATCATGATAAACTTTTAATGTTAGATAGAGAAGAAATATTAAAAATTAATGATTTATTATCAAAAGCAGTTTTATCTAAAGATGTTGAGTTGGATGAAGTTACATATTCAAAAGGAAATAATATTCCTTTAGAAGTTTTAGAAACTGTAAATAGATTTGCAATGAAAAAAGTTGTTGCATCTTTTGGTTCTGATATTGAAAATACATACAATGATATTAAAGATCACTTTATTAAACAAAAATCTCAATTAAGAGATGATCATGAAGAAAAGTTACAAGTTTTAGAGCATGATGATATTTTACCATCAGGTGTTATTAAACAAGTAAAAGTTTATATTGCAACTAAGAGAAAAATTAAAGTTGGTGATAAAATGGCGGGACGTCATGGAAACAAAGGTATTGTTTCTAATATTGTTCCTCAAGTTGATATGCCTTACTTAGAAGATGGATCAACAGTTGATGTTATTCTTAACCCGCTTGGAGTTCCATCAAGAATGAATATTGGACAAATTCTTGAAGTACATTTAGGTTTAGTTGGAATGAAACTTGGAGCTCAAATTCAAGATATTTTCGATGCTAAAAAAGCTGATTTCATAAATGAACTTAGAACTAAAATGGGTGAAATTGCACAAGTTGCGAAACTTATGAATGGAAAAGAATTTATGGATTCTTTAAGTGATGATGAATTAGTTAAATACGGTCAAGATTGGACTAAAGGTGTAAGATTTGCTACTCAAGTATTTGATGGTGTTAGAGAAGCAGAATTTGTTAAGTTATTTGAATTAGCTAAAATTGATTTAGATGGTAAAACTACATTAACTGATGGTACTACTGGTGAAATCATGAAAGAGAGAGTAAATGTAGGTTACATGTATATGCTTAAACTTCATCACTTAGTTGATGAAAAAGTACATGCAAGATCTACTGGTCCTTACTCGTTAGTTACTCAACAACCAGTTGGTGGTAAAGCATTATTTGGTGGACAAAGATTTGGAGAAATGGAAGTATGGGCCTTAGAAGCATATGGTGCTACTAATGTTCTTAAAGAAATGTTAACAACTAAATCTGATGATATCGAAGGTAGAACAAAAGCATATAGAGCTATTGCAAATGGTGAAAATGTTCCAGCTTCTGGTGTTCCAGAAACATTCTTTGTATTAACTAAAGAGTTAAAAGCTCTAGGACTTGATGTAGAGATTTTTGAAGAGGTAGAAAATAATGAGTAAAACTGAAAAAATATTACAACCTATTGAAATTAAAGAATTAGAAAGACCGACAGATTTTTCGGCCTTTCAATTAAGATTAGCTAGTCCTGAAAAAATACTTTCATGGTCATCTGGTGAAGTTAAAAAACCTGAAACTATTAATTATAGAACACTTAAGCCAGAAAGAGATGGCTTATTTTGTGCGAAGATTTTTGGACCTGTAAAAGATTATGAATGTCTTTGTGGTAAATACAAAAAAATGAGATACAAGGGTATTGTTTGTGAAAAATGTGGTGTTGAAGTAACATCATCAAAAGTAAGACGTCACAGAATGGGACATATTGATTTAGTGTCTCCTGTTGCTCATATTTGGATGGTTAGCTCTCTTCCAACAAGAATTGGTACTTTATTAGGTGTTAAATTAAAAGATTTAGAAAGAGTTTTATATTATGAAGCTTATATAGTATCTGATGCTGGCGATGCTTATTATGATAATGAAAAAACTAAAAAAGTTTTAAAATATGATATTTTAAATGAAGAACAATATAGAACAATATCTGATTTATTCGAACATACAGGTTTTCATGCAAATATGGGTGGACAAATTGTAAGAGATTTATTAGAAACAATTGATTTATTTGAACTATTAATTACATTAAAAGAAGATATGAGTGCAACTAAATCTGAAGCTAAAAGAAAAACTTTAATAAAAAGATTAAAAGTAGTTGAAAACTTCATCAATTCAGGTAATAGACCAGAATGGATGATGTTAACTCAATTACCAGTTCTTCCACCAGATTTAAGACCACTTGTTTCACTTGATGGTGGAAAGTTTGCTGTTTCTGATGTAAATGACTTATATAGAAGAGTTATTAATAGAAATAACAGATTAAAAAGATTAACAGAACTTGATGCTCCTGAAATTATCATAAGAAATGAAATGAGAATGCTTCAAGAAGCTGTTGATGCATTGTTTGATAATGGTAAAACTGCTAATGCTGTTAAAGGTGCAAACAAAAGACCTTTAAAATCATTATCTGAAATTATTAAAGGTAAGCAAGGTAGATTTAGACAGAACTTACTTGGAAAAAGAGTTGATTTCTCTGGTAGATCTGTAATTGTTGTAGGTCCAACTTTAAATATGGATCAATGTGGTATTCCTAAGAAAATGGCTTTAGAGTTATTTAAACCACATTTAATGGCTAAGCTAGAAGAAAAAGGTTATGCAACAACATTAAAATCTGCAAAGAGATTAATTGAGAGCGAAACTAATGAAGTTTGGGAATGTTTAAACGAAATTGTTGATGATTATCCAATTATGTTAAATAGAGCACCAACTCTTCATAAATTATCTATTCAAGCATTTCATCCTGTATTAATTGATGGGAAAGCAATTAGACTTCATCCTTTAGTATGTGCTGCATTTAATGCCGATTTTGATGGGGATCAAATGGCAGTTCATGTTCCATTATCACAAGAAGCAGTAGCTGAAGCAAAAATTCTTATGATGTCATCTATGAATATTCTTTTACCTGCATCAGGTCGTGCGATTGCAGTTCCATCTCAGGATATGATTTTAGGTATTTATTATCTATCGTTAGAAAAAGATGGTGTTAAAGGTGAGCATAAATTATTTACAGGTGTTGATGAAGCATCTATTGCTTTAGATATGAAACAAGTAGATTTACATGCAAAAATTAGAACACAAATTGATGGAAAAATAATTCATACTACTGTTGGTAGATTAATTATTCATGATATTTTACCTGATTTTGTTCCAGTTGATTTATGGAATAAGATTTTAAAGAAAAAAGATATTGGTATTTTAGTAGATTACATTTATAAACATGGTGGTTATGAAGTAACTCCTAAATTCCTAGATAACTTAAAAAATCTAGGTTTTAAGTATGCTACAGCTGCTGGTATTTCAATTTCTATTGATGATATTAATGTTCCTGAATCTAAAGCTGGACACGTTGCTAAATCTAAGAAAGAAGTTATTGAAGTTCAAAAACAATTTTCTCAAGGTTTATTAACAGAACAAGAAAGATATAATAAAATTATTGATATCTGGACTGAAGTTAATAATAAACTTGGTTCTGAAATGATGAACTTAGTAGAAACTGATAAAGATGGATTCAACTCTATTTACATGATGGCTGATTCAGGTGCGAGAGGTTCTGCTGCACAAATTAGACAACTTGCAGGTATGAGGGGTCTTATGGCTAAACCAGATGGGACTATTATTGAAACGCCAATTATTTCTAACTTTAGAGAAGGTTTAAATGTACTAGAGTACTTTATTTCAACTCACGGTGCTAGAAAAGGACTTGCGGATACAGCTCTAAAAACTGCCAATGCAGGGTACTTAACAAGAAAATTAATTGATGTATCTCAAAATGTTAGAATTACAATTGAAGATTGTGGTACTCATGAAGGTATTGAAATTACTGATATTACATCAGGTAATGAATTAATTGAAAGTTTAGAAGAAAGAATTACAGGTAGAGTAATTGCGGAAGATATTATTGATCCAATTTCAAATGAGATTTTATTTACTGAAGGTACTTTAATTACTGAAGAAAATGCTAGAGTTGTTTCTGAAGCTGAAGTTAAATCTGTTGTAATTAGAACTCCATTAACTTGTAAAGTTGAACATGGTTTATGTTCTAAGTGTTATGGTCTTAACTTAGGTGAGCAAAGAAAAGCTACTCCTGGTGAAGCTGTAGGTGTTGTTGCTGCTCAATCTATTGGTGAACCAGGAACTCAACTTACATTAAGAACTTTCCACGTTGGGGGAACTGCAAGTGCAACTCAAACAGAAAGAGAATTAAAAGCTGATAAAGAAGGTTTCATTAGATATTATAATATCAAGAAATATACTAATTCAACTGGACAAACTATCCTTGCAAATAGAAGAAATGCAGGTATTTTATTAGTTGAACCTAAAATTAATGCACCTTTTAAAGGTAAGGTTTCTGTTGAAACATTACATGAAGATACAATCTTAACTATTACTAATGGTAAAGATACTAAACAATTTTACTTAAGAAAAAATGATGTTGCTAAAGCTAACGAACTTGCAGGAGTTTCAGGTAAGATTGAAGGTAAATTATATTTACCATATAAAAATGGCGAAGAAGTAGAAGAAAACGAATCTATTGTTGAAATAATTAAAGATGGATGGAATGTTCCTAATCGAATTCCATTTGCTTCTGAATTAAGAGTTGATGATGGAGCTCCTATTACTTCAAAAATTACTTCTGGATCTAAAGGTGTGGTTAAGTATTATAAATTAACTGGAGATTACTTAGAAAGAAGAGATGATATCAAATCTGGTGAAAAAGTTGTTGACAAAGGTTTATTTGCAGTTATTGTAGATGTAGAAGGTAGAGAAGCTCTAAGACATTATATAGCTAGAGGTTCAATTGTTGAATTAAATGATAACAGTGAAGTAGAAAAAGATTCTATTATTGCTGTTCCTGAAACTACAGAACAAGTTGTAATTGCAGAATGGGATCCATATGCAAATCCAACTATTGCTGAGAAAGCTGGAACTGTTACATTTGAAGATATTATTCCAGGTGTAACTGTTTCTGAACAATTTGATGAATTAACAGGTACTTCTAAACTAGTTGTTAATGAATATATTCCTAGTGGATATAAGCCTACAGTTGTATTAGCAACTGAAAATGATCAAGTAATTAGATATTCATTAGATCCTAAAACTTCATTAAATGTAGCAGAAGGTCAAAAAGTTCAAATTGCTGATATTATTGGTAAAACACCGAAAGCAACACAAAAATCAAAAGATATTACAGGTGGTCTTCCTAGAGTATCTGAATTATTTGAAGCTAGACGACCAAAAAGTATTGCATTATTATCATCATTTGATGGAATTGTTTCTTTTGGTAAACCATTAAGAAATAAACAGAGAATTATTGTTACTGATGAAACAGGTAGTAAAGCTGAATATTTAGCTGAAAAATCTAAGCAAATTTTAGTAAATGAAGGTGACTTTGTTCATGCTGGTGAAGCATTAACAGATGGTCAAACTTCTCCACATGATGTTCTAAGAATTTTAGGTGATAAAGCGCTTCATTACTTTATTGTTTCTGAAGTACAACAAGTATATAGATCTCAAGGGGTTAATATTGCTGATAAACACATTGAGGTAATTACATCTCAAATGTTAAGACAGGTTTCTATCCTTGATGGTGGAGATACTAAGTTTATTGTAGGTGATATGATTTCTAAAAAGAGATTTAAAATCGAAAATGCTAGAATTATTAAACTTGGTGGAGAACCAGCAATTGCAGAACCTTTATTATTAGGTATTACAAGAGCTGCAGTTACATCTGATTCTATTATCTCAGCTGCATCTTTCCAAGAGACAACTAAAGTATTAACTGAAGCTGCAATCTCTGCTAAGATGGATATGTTAGAAGATTTAAAAGAAAATGTTGTTATTGGTAGAACAATTCCTGTAGGAACTGGTTTATACAAAGACAAAAAAGTTAAATTTTCTTCAAGTGAACACTAAATAATAAACAATAAGGCTTTGCCTTATTGTTAACTTAATTAATGGATATTTTTTCCTTACTACTTATTTTCATAGCTGTAGAATTTTTTGAATCAAATTGGCAAAAATCAGATTCAATGCACGGCTTAATTTCTAATAATTTTAAAATGTATAAAAAAAGTATTTTCTTATACTTTACTTTACATCTTTCATTTTTTTATACAATTTTTATTTCTATATATATGAATAACTTTTCTTTTTGGATGAGTTCTATTTTAGTAATAAAGTTTTTAGATATTGCATTTAAATTAAATATGATGCAAAAACTTTCACATGGTTTACCATTAGAAGAGCTTATGCCAATAAATCTAAATATGACACCATTATTTAGATATCTAAATGTTTTAATATACCCCCTTTCTTTTGTATTTGCTGTTGGTTTAGCTTAACATTTAGAAAATATACATCAAAATTAAATTTCATTACATCTATATTTTGCTAATATGTTAGTATAAATAAAAAGGATAAATATGCAGTACTTAATAATTGCTTACGATAATGATGGAGCTATTGATAAAAGAATGATAGCTAGACCTGCTCATGTAGAAGGAACTCAAAAATTGATGGCTGAGGGTAAAATAATTAGTGCTTGTGCAATGATTGAAGAAGATCAAATGGTTGGTTCTTCTGTATTAACTAACTTCGATGATGAAGATGAATTAAATACTTGGTTAGAAAATGAACCTTATGTAAAGGGTGGAGTTTGGAATATGGATGAACTTCAAGTAGTACCTGTAAAAGTAATGCCAAAGTCTTAATATGATTGAACTAAGAAAAGGAAGAGTTGTAGATATTCCATCAGTTTTAGACTTACATTTTAAATACCAAATTGATTCAATAAAGGAAGAAGATAAAAAAGACGGTTTTGTTACAACTGCTTTTACTAAAAATGAGTTAAGTTCTTTAATTAAAGATGAAGATGGTTTGTTTTTATGCTTTGTTGATGATAGATTAGTAGCATATGTTATGTGTGCATCTTGGAAGTTTTGGTCTGTATGGCCTATGTTTAAATTTATGCTAAATAATCTTTCAGAATTAAGGTACAAAGATCTTCAACTTTCAGAAGCTAACTCGTATCAATATGGTCCAATTTGTATAGATAAATCGCAAAGAGGAAGTGATGTCTTACCCTTGCTTTTTGATTTTGCAAGAGATGAAATGAATTCTAAGTATCCTATTTTAGTTACTTTTATTAATAAAAATAACCCAAGGTCTTTTCAAGCTCACACTAGAAAACTAGGACTTGAAGTTATAACAGAATTTGAATTTAACAATAACAGTTATTATGAATTAGTTTATGATACATCAGTAAAACTTCTTGACAAGTAATATTTATTAAATAATACTTGTTTTTTATATTAAATTTTTTATAGTATACTTTATTGTATAGGAGTTTTTATGGGAAATATAATCTATCACTATTGTAATGTTGAATCTTTTAAAGCTATTATCGAAAATAAAACATTATGGCTAAGTTCTGTGTATAACTTAAATGACTATAAAGAGATTCATTGGATTAAAGATAAAATTTTTAAAAAAATTAAAATCTCCTCTACAAAAGATAACTTCTTAAAATATAAATGTTTTGAAGAATTATATTCCAATCAACTTCCTAATGTATATATCGCATCTTTTTCTGAAGGTTCTGATTTATTGAGTCAATGGCGTGCTTATGCAAATGATGGTTATGGAGTTGCTATTGGATTTAATAGTGATTATTTCAAAGAAAATAATATGGTTCAAACATCTTCTGTTTTATATAATGAAGAAAGTCAAGAAAAACAAATTGATTTAATATTAAAACCTTTAGAGCAATTAGATAATGAAATTGATACACAATCACCAAAATTTATTGAAGTTTGTAAAGCAATTATTACAGATATAAATAACTTATCTGCAAAATCCAAAAATGAACTTTTTAAAGAAGAACAAGAAGTTAGACTAATTCATAATCCAAAAATAACAAACGATAAAAAGAATAAAAAATTTATTTTTGAAAAGAATTTATCACAAATGATGTTTAGAGCAGTTTGTGGAAATCTAATTCCTTACTTTGAATTAAAATTCAATGTAAAAAAGAAAATACCTGCCATAGTAGAAATCATTAAAGGACCTAAAAATAAATTTATAAATGAAGAAATAGAAATATTTCTTTCAAATAATGGTTTTTATTCTGTAGACATAAAAAGTTCTAAATCATCTTATAGATAAAAAATATTTATTTTAGCTATAATCACAATAATAAAACATAATAGGACAAATATGAAATTTAATGATTTAGATTTAACGACGAAAGAAGAGCTTAATATAAAAATAAATGAGTATGCAAATAGTATTGGAGGTATTAATTTTTTTCTTCAAATGATAGAAGATTTAAGAAATGAAAAACCTAATGCACTATTAAATAAAACATCAATTTTTCATTTTGCTAAAGGCAAAATTACTTGGAGTAAATCTATTTTTAAAGATACATTAACTTTATTATTTAATGCAATGCGAAAAGAAGATAAAGATGGTGATATTTTAAATGGCTTGAATCCAAAGGCATATAAAGAAACTATGAATATGATGAGAGCGTTGAAACCAGTTACAATTTCAATTAGAAATGAAGATAATAGTTCTGGTTTTGTTGTTGATATTTTAGATTCTAGCGAAGTTAAAAAAACAAAAGTTGATTTAATGTTTAAAATCATATTCTTTTATAATATTGAATTTGCAAAAGATGCCTTATCTTTTAAAATATAGGATATAAATTATGGATGGGAAAAAAAGAAGTAATATAAAACCTGGGCTAACTGTTAATATTGTACTAAAAGAAGATCAACAAACAGGTAGACTTACTAAAGGCGTTGTACAAGATATTTTAACAAAATCTCCTAGTCATCCTCATGGAATAAAAGTAAGAACTACTTTTGGAGAGGTTGGACGAGTACAGGAAATTATAAAAATATAATTTATAAAAAACGAAGAAACTTACATAAAGAAATATTAAGAAAAACTTCAGTATAATCCATCTACTTTTTAGAAAACCTAATTGTTTCTCTAGAATGGAAGTATCGTTTCAACCTTATGTTGAAGAAAACGAGAAGCATGAGCATTGCTTTAATTGCTCTAACCAAATAAAATAGAGAGTCTTACATATTACTATATTACAGATTACTCTACAACTATATAAAGGGAAAGAATGCCAACTATCAATCAACTTGTTAGAAAAGAGCGAAAAAAAGTGATTAAGAAATCTAAATCACCTGCACTTGACAAATGTCCACAAAGAAGAGGAGTTTGTACTAGAGTATATACTACAACTCCAAAGAAACCTAACTCAGCTTTAAGAAAAGTTGCTAAAGTTAGATTAACTACTGGTTTTGAAGTTATTTCATATATTGGTGGAGAAGGTCATAACCTTCAAGAACACTCAATTGTGTTAGTAAGAGGGGGTAGAGTTAAAGATTTACCTGGTGTTAAATATCACGTTGTTAGAGGTGCTTTAGATACTGCTGGTGTTGCAAACAGAACTGTTGCAAGATCAAAATACGGTACTAAAAAGCCAAAAAAATAAGTAGAAGGATAAGAGAATGAGAAGAAGAAAAGCTCCCGTAAGAGAAGTAATGGCTGATCCTATCTACAATAGTAAAGTGATCACTAAATTTATTAATACAGTAATGTTAGATGGTAGAAAATCTACTGCACAAAAAATTATGTATGGTGCAATTGCAAACTTAGATGCTAGAGGTGAAGAATCTGGTATTGAATTATTTGAAAAAGCAATTGAAAATGTTAAACCACTTTTAGAAGTTAAATCTAGAAGAGTTGGTGGAGCTACATACCAAGTACCTGTTGAAGTTAGACCTGTAAGAAGACAAACTTTAGCATTAAGATGGTTAGTTGATGCTGCTAGAAAAAGAAATGAAAGAACTATGGTAGAAAGATTAGCAAACGAATTATTCGAATGTGCTAATGATAGAGGTGCATCATTCAAGAAAAAAGAAGATATGCATAGAATGGCTGAAGCAAATAAAGCATTTGCTCATTACAGATGGTAATCTAAGATGGCAAGAAAAACTCCCCTAAACAGATTAAGAAATATTGGTATTGCTGCTCATATTGATGCAGGTAAAACTACAACAACTGAAAGAATTTTATTCTATACAGGTGTTGAACATAAAATCGGTGAAGTTCATGATGGTGCTGCTACTATGGATTGGATGGAACAAGAGCAAGAAAGAGGTATTACAATTACTTCTGCTGCTACAACTTGTCACTGGAAACACCCAAAGACTAACGATGATTTAATGATCAATATTATTGATACTCCAGGTCACGTTGACTTTACTATTGAAGTTGAAAGATCTATGAGAGTACTTGATGGTGCTGTTGCAGTATTCTGTTCAGTTGGTGGGGTTCAACCACAATCTGAAACAGTTTGGAGACAAGCTAACAAGTATAGAGTTCCAAGAATGATTTTTGTTAATAAAATGGATAGAACTGGAGCAGATTTCTTTAATGTTGAAGAACAAGTTAATACTAGACTTAAATCTAATGCTATTCCTATTCAAATTCCTATTGGAGCTGAAGAAAACTTCCAAGGTGTAGTTGATTTAGTTACAATGAAAGCTATAGTTTGGGATCAAGATGCTGCAATGGGTTCTAATTATCATGTTGAAGAAATTCCTGCTGATTTATTAGAAACTGCTACAACTTATAGAGAACAAATGGTTGAAGCTGCTGCTGAAGCTGACGATGAGTTAATGGAAAAATACCTTGAAGGTGTTGAATTAACTGAAGATGAGATCGTTGGAGGTCTTAAGAAAGGTTGTCTTAATATGACAATTACTCCAATGACTTGTGGTACTGCATTTAAAAATAAAGGTGTTCAAACATTACTTGACGCAGTTGCAATGTATTTACCATCTCCATTAGAAGTTGAAGATATTAAAGGTGAAACACAAGATGGTGAACCTGTAATTGTACCTTCTACTGATGATGGTGAAGTTGCTGGACTTGCATTCAAAATTATGACAGATCCATTTGTTGGACAATTAACTTTCACAAGAATCTATAGAGGTGTTCTTAAGTCTGGTACTTATGTTATGAACTCAACTAAGATGAAAAAAGAAAGAATCGGAAGACTTCTTAAGATGCATGCAATCAAAAGAGAAGAAGTTAACGAATTATATGCTGGAGAAATTGGTGCAGTTGTTGGTTTAAAAACTACAATCACTGGTGATACATTAGCATCTTCTGAAGATCCAGTTATCTTAGAAAGAATGGATTTCCCAGAACCAGTTATTTCTGTTGCAGTTGAGCCAAAAACTAAAGCTGACCAAGAAAAAATGGGTATTGCATTAGGTAAATTAGCTCAAGAAGATCCATCATTTAGAGTTGCTACAGATGAAGAATCTGGACAAACTATTATTTCAGGAATGGGTGAATTACACCTTGAAATTCTTGTTGATAGAATGAAAAGAGAATTCTCTGTTGAAGCTGAAGTTGGTGCTCCTCAAGTTGCATATAGAGAAACTATTAAAAATGCAGTTAAGCAAGAGTACAAATATGCTAAACAATCTGGTGGTAAAGGTCAATATGGTCATGTATACTTAACAATTACTCCAATGGCTTCTGATTCAGAAGAAAACTACATCTTTTCATCATCAATCAAAGGTGGATCTGTACCAAAAGAGTATGTTCCTGCTGTTGATAAAGGTTGTCAAGAAGCTATGGCTGGTGGAATACTAGCTGGTTATCCATTAGTTAATATTGCAGTTGATTTATATGATGGTTCTTACCATGATGTAGATTCATCTGAAATGGCATTTAAACTTGCTGCTTCTATGGGATTCAAAAAAGGTTGTAGATCAGACGCTGCTCAACCTGTAATTTTAGAACCTATTATGAAAGTAGAAATTGAAACTCCTGAAGATTATATGGGAGATGTTATCGGTGACGTTAACAAAAGAAGAGGACAAGTTCAATCTATGGATGATAGAGCTGGTGTTAAACTAGTTGTAGCAATGATTCCTTTAGCTGAAATGTTCGGTTACTCTACAGACTTAAGATCTATGTCTCAAGGTAGAGCAACTTATTCTATGATTTTTGATAACTACATGGACGTTCCTAAGAATGTTTCTGAAGAGATCATTAAAAAAAGAAACGGTTAATAGCTGTATATAATAATTAAATTATATTCTCTTATAAAAAAGCCTTGTCTTCGGATAAGGCTTTTTTTTTGCCAAATTTTCATAAATAAAAACTACATATTAAAATAGGGTGCTTTAAAAGTATTTATTATATAATTGATATAATACGGTAAATAAATAGACAAAAATCATTAATAGAAAGATAGAGTCATAACATTGAAATTAAATAAAAACTTAGAGTTATTAACATCAATTAATAAAGCAGGAATAATATTAAGACCTTCAAGTCCAGAACTTGAGAAAGTATTTTTTAATATAAAATCTATATTTGAAAAAAACAACATTAGCGTTTTTCTTGAAGACAACTCTGCAAATATGATTAATCAAAAAGGTTTACAATTAGATGAATTGTGTAATAAAGTAGATTTTCTTGTTTCAGTTGGCGGGGATGGTACTTTATTATCTGTTGTTAGAAAATCATTTAATTATAATAAACCAGTCTTGGGAATAAACTTAGGAACATTAGGTTTTTTAACTGATATCTCTATGGATGAATTAGAAGATTTCTTAAGTGATTTTAAAAATGATAATTATAAGATTGATAATAGAATGATGATAAAAGGTGCAATAAATTTAAATACTTTTGTTGCTTTTAACGATATTGTAATTTCAAGAAAATCAATTTCTTCAATGATAAAAATCAGTGCTAAAATTGACAATAAACATTTTAACTCTTATTATGGTGATGGAGTAATTGTCTCTACACCTACTGGATCAACGGCATACAATTTATCTGTAGGTGGTCCGATTGTTTATCCATTAACAGAAGCATTTATTATAACTCCAATTGCACCCCATTCATTAACACAAAGACCTTTAGTTATGCCAGCTGATGTAGAAATTGAATTTACAATTACTGATGCACAAGGTGCTGTTGTTCTTGTAGATGGACAAGATATTTACGAAGTTGAAGAAAATGAAACTATAAAGATCAAAATTTCTAACCAAAATGCGAAAATGATACATAGATGTCAAAGAAACTATTTTGAAGTTTTAAGTGAAAAATTAAGATGGGGAAATTAATTATATGATTAATAGAATTTATATAAAAGATTGTTTATCTTTCAATTTGATTGATTTAGAATTCAATAAAGGTCTTAATGTATTTACAGGTCCAAGTGGTGCTGGTAAATCAATATTAATGCAAGCTATTTTATCATTATTTGCCAAAAGTGATGTAAAAGCAAATTTAGGAGAAGTATTAATTAGTAATTCAAAAATTAATAATGAGTTATATGATATTGAAGATGATGATGATATTGTGATTAAAACTATTAAAAAAGAAAAAGTTAGATTTTTTATAAATAACCAGACTATTTCGAAGAAAAATTTAAATGTATTTTCTTCGAAATTAATTAAGCATTTAAACTTAAGAGATACTTCTGATTTTGAGAGCTCTAAACTCTTGAATTTTTTAGATAAATTATCTTTAATAAATGAAAAAAATTTTATAAAAATTAAATCAGATTTTGATTCATCATATAGTGAACTTAAAATACTAAAGAAAGAACTAGAAAAAATTAGAAATGATGAACTTAAGGTTGAAGACTTAAAAGAGTTTACAAAGTTTGAAATAGAAAAAATAGAAAATATAAATCCTAGTGTTGATGAATACAATGAATTGAATTTATTAAAAAGAAAACTTTCAAGGAAAGATAAAATTGAAGATTCAATTAAAATTGCATCAGATATATTGAATTACAGACAGAGTGTTTCAAATACTTTAGAATTATTAGAACTTGAATCAAGTTTTTTTGATGAAACTATGAATGAACTAAATAATATTTTTGAAAAATTTAATGATTCATTATTCGAATTAGAAGATATTGATATTGAAACTGTTTTAACTAGAATTGAAAAACTATCAGTATTACAGAAAAGATTTGGTTCAATTGAAAAAGCTTTAGAATATAAAGAAGAAAAAAAGAAAGAACTTTTATCTTATGATAATATTACTTTTGAAAAGGCTATTTTAGAAAAAAAAATAGCAAAGTTAACAGAAAAAGTTAATATCTTATCGAAAGAAATATCTTTTTCTAGAAGTAAAAGTTTAATAATACTTCAAAAAAAAATAAATAAATATTTAGAGTTTTTATACTTATCTAATGCAAAAATTACTCTAGAAGAAAAGAAACTAGACTTGTTTGGAATTGATGAAGTTGTATTTAAATTGAATGGTGTGAATTTAGATACTATAAGTTCAGGAGAGTACAATAGGCTAAGATTAGCATTATTAACTTCAATGAGTGAGTTTGATATAATTGAAAACGGCATTTTATTTCTCGACGAAATTGACGCAAATTTAAGTGGTAAAGAAAGTGACGCTATTGCTAATGTTCTATCAACTTTATCAAAATCATATCAAATTTTTGCAATTTCTCATCAACCACAATTAACATCAGTATCAAATCAACATTTCTTAGTAGATAAAAAAGATGGAATATCTACAATTAATCTTCTTAATAAAGAGCAAAGAATTGAAGAAATTGCAAGAATGATTAGTGGTGAAGAAATAACATCTAATGCAATAAAATTTGCAAAAAATCTTTTAGAAAAAAATGAAAATAATTCACTTAAATAAATTTTTACCAAAATTTATTTAAAGAATTAGATAAACCACTTTATTATATAAACTACTGTATATAAGTTATTTATAAGAATAAAAATATAAATATAAGCAAAATTTAACTTTTTTATAAGTAAACTCTATATTAATTTTTATTATAAATGTTTAACAAATTTAAAAGTATAAAATAAGTATAATTAATACTGTCGATTTTAGTTTTAATTAAGATATTAAAACTATAATTATATGTTTTAGTTGGTAATTTTGAGTACCAAAGCAAATGAGGAGAGAAAATGACTAAAATTAGTAAAAATTCTGATAAAAGTTTAAAGTCAAACTCTGTAGAGCAATCTAGTAGAAGAGACTTTTTTAAAAAAACAGCAATTTATTCTGCTAGTGCTTTAACTGCAGCATCAGTTATTGCGCCAATAAAATTAAAAGCCGATGATGAAAATATAACTAAGCATGTTGAATGGGGAACTAAACTTGGTGATAAAGTTGATAAAAATTTATATGGTATCCCTTCACCTTATGAACACAATAATATAAGACGTATACATGATTTATTATCTTCAGGTGATAGACATGCTACTGTATCAATGTCACCATTACATCAACAAGAAGGTATTATTACACCAAATGGTTTATTCTTTACAAGAAATCATGGTGGTACTGCACATATTGATCCTAGCAAATTCAGATTGATGATTCATGGTTTAGTAGAAAAACCAATTGTTTTAACATTAGAGCAATTAAAAAGATATCCATCAGAATCTAGAATTCACTTTATCGAGTGTCCAGCAAATGGATCTACTGGATGGAGAGGACCACAATTCAATAATTTACAATTTGTAAAAGGTATGATGAGTTCTGCTGAATGGACTGGAGTAAAACTTAGTGTTTTATTAGAGGACTTAGGTATAAAACCTGAAGCACAATGGGCATTAATTGAAGGTAGTGATAACTCTGAAATGGGAAGAACAATTCCAATTGAAAAGATTTTAGATGATGCAATGCTTGTTTGGGGACAAAATGGTGAACCATTAAGACCAGAACAAGGTTATCCAGTTAGATTACTAGTACCAGGTTGGGAAGGTAATTTAAATGTTAAATGGGTTAAAAGAATAGAATTTTCTGATAAACCATGGCATGCAAAAGAAGAAACATCTAAGTATACAATGTTACAACCAAGTGGAAAGGCGATTAATTTCTTCTGGCCTATGGAAGTAAACTCAATTATAACTTCACCATGTCCTGAAGTTCCATGGACTGATCTTAAAAAAGGTGATTTAGTTGAAATTGGTGGAATAGCATGGTCAGGAAGAGGTACAGTTAAAACTGTTGATATCTCACTTGATGGTGGAAAGAATTGGGTTGAAGCTGAATTAAAAGGTTTAGTACTTCCTAAATCTTGGACAAGATTCTCTTATATTATTAAATGGGATGGAAAGAAGAAAGTTCTGTTATCTCGTGCAATTGATGATTCTGGACATATTCAACCTTCAATTGATAAGTTAATTGAGAATGTTGGAGTTGAAGGTATTTATCATAGAAATCCTATCGTTGGATGGGAAGTTACATCAAAAGGAGTTGTAAATAATGTTCATGTTAGATCTTAAAAAATCATTATTAGCTGTTAGTGTTATATCTACACTTGTATTAACTAATGCAGCTGCTGCAGAAAAGAAAAATATTGATGGTGCTGTTATGTATCCTGTAAAAAATGGGATGTATACAGACTATGCAGTTAATGAGCAAAAGAAAGAAGGTTTCAGTGGGCATGGTAGAATGCCAACTGCAAATGAAATTAAAGCCTGGGATACAGATGTAATGCCAGATGGACATGGTTTACCAGTTGGTGAAGGTTCAGTTGAGTTTGGTGATGAATTATACGAAGCTCAATGTTCTATGTGTCACGGAGACTTTGGGGCTGGTGGAGTAGGTGGTTATCCTTCTTTATCTGGTGGTCAAGGTTCTTTAAAAAATCAATTAGGTTTAGAAGGTACTGAAGGTCCAAGAAAGACAATTGGTTCTTATTGGCCGTATGCAAGTACACTTTTTTGGTATATCAAAACTGCTATGCCTTACACTAACCCTAAATCACTTTCAGATAATGAAGTTTATGCAATTACTGCATACTTACTATATGTAAATGGAATTAAGGCAAACGGTGTAGAAATTGACGATGAATTTGTTTTAAGTAATGAAAACTTTATGGATGTTAAAATGAATAATCCTGATGGTTTTTATCCAGTTCATCCAGATAGAAATGACTTAAAAGAGCAAAGAGGACCACTAGCACAAGGTGTTAGATGTATGACAAATTGTGAACAACCAGAACCAATTAGTATCATGGCTGAAATTGACACTGGATTTTATCCTGCAATTAGTACAGAAAAAAGCTTGCCAAAAGTTACAGAATCTGCTATTGTTTCAAAAGCTGCAATAACTTACGAAGCTAGCTGTAGTGCATGTCATGCAAATGCTGCAATTGGTGCACCGGTTCTTGGAGATAAGGAAGCCTGGGCTGAAGTTGTTGCAAAAGGTATTGATCAAGTTTATGCAAACGCATTAAATGGTATAAATGCTATGCCTGCCAAAGGTGGAGCAGATATATCTGAAGAAGAACTTAACGAAGTTGTTGATTATATGATCAACGCTAGTAAATAAATAAAAAGGAAAACTAATGAGATTAGCAAAAAGTTTACTAATAGCGTCAGCTATTAGTGGTTTAGTGGCGACAAGTAGTTTAGCAGGAGATGATTTAGTTAAACAAGGTGAAAAAATTTTTATGACTAAAAGTTTAGGTAACTGTTTAGCTTGTCATGCTGCAAATGGTAAGAATGTAGATGGACCTGGAAGTATGGGACCAAATTTACAAGCTTTACAATATTGGCCAGATGAGGCATTATATCAAAAAATATATAACCCATACACAACTAATCCAATTTCAGCAATGCCTGCATTTGGTAAAAATGGTTGGTTAAGTGATTCACAAATTAAAGCAGTAGTTGCTTATTTAAAAACAATTAAATAATATTAAAAAGGAAATAAAATGAATAGAAGAAATTTTTTAAGCTTAGGACTAGGTGCATTAGCAGTTTCAATGGCACCATCAACTTTAAGTGCAATTAACTTTAGAGATACAAAACCAAAAGCATGGACTGCAACAAAAGTAGATGAAGCAATTAATGAGATTTTTGGTAGTTCAAAACTTTCTGAAGGTAAAATTAAATTAAAAGCTCCAGATATTGCAGAAAATGGTGCAGTTATTCCTGTAACAGTTTCAACAAAATTAAATGCTAAAACAGTAGCAATCTTCCAAGATGCTAACCCTGAAACTGCAGTTGCTGTGTTTACTGTTCCTGAAAATGGAATTATTGACTATTCAGTAAGAATCAAAATGGCTAAAACAGGTACAGTTACAGTTGTAGCTGATGTAGATGGAAAATTAGTTTCAGCTTCAAAACTTGTAAAAGTTACAATTGGTGGATGTGGAGGTTGATTTAATTCAACACCTGTATAAATATTAATAAATTAAATAATGAATAGAAAATAAAAGGAAAATTATTATGGCAAAAAAAACTAGAATTAAAGCAAAACTAAAAAAAGGTATTGTTACTGTTAAGGCATTAGCTTCTCATGCAATGTTAAGTTATCAAGAAGCTGAAAGAGCTAAAAAAGAAGTTAACTTTATTACTTATATAGTAGCAAAAGTTAATGATAAAATTGTTTATGAACTATCTTCTAGCCAATTCTTATCAAAAAATCCATACATGAAATTTCAATTTAGAGGTGCTGAAAAAGGTGACAAAATTGAATTAACATGGACAGATTTAAAAGGTGTAACTCAAGTAAGTTCAGCAAAAATTAAATAATTACTTAATTGTAATTAACAAAATCTAAGGAGAGATCATGTTATTTAAAATTGTAAAAGCTACAGCTTTAGCAGCATTAGTTACTAGTGCAGCAGTTGCTGGAGATTATAACAAACAAGCAGAAAAAGATAGAGAGGGTATAGTTAAATATTTTGAAACAAAATTTTCAGACCCTGAAAAAAATAAGAATACATTTTTCCCATATTCAACTGATGATGAATTAAAAAATAACTTTATCAAAAATGTTAAGGGTGATGAGTTTTCTAAAGGTGGTTATTCATTTTCTAAAAATGGTAGATTATCTTATGATGAAATTAAAGAATTTCCACCAACAGAAGAATTTGTAGAGAAAGGTGAAGCTTTATTTAATAAACCTTTTGCAAATGGAAAATCATTTAAAAATTGTTTCCCTGATACTACTGTTGCTGGTGAATATCCATTTTATGATGAAAAAAGAAGCCAAGTTATTACTTTAACTCAAGCTATCAATGAATGTTTAACTTCAAATGGTGAAAAGAAATTTAAAACTACTAAAGGTAAAATGGCTCATTTACAAGCATACATAGCTCAAGAGAGTACTGATGCTGAAAAAAGAATGGACATTAAAATTGAAAGTAAAGCAGCAGCTGAAGCTTATGAAAAAGGTAAAGAATATTACTTTACTCAAAGAGGATATTTAAATCTTTCTTGTGCAACTTGTCATATTCAAGGTTCTGGACAAAGAGTTAGAAATGAATCTTTATCACCAGGGTTAGGACATGCTACACACTTCCCAGTATACAGATTAAAATGGGCAGCTGGTAAAGCTGACAATGATGGTTTAGGTACATTAGAGAGAAGAATGTCTGGATGTATTAAAGATGCTGGTCAAGTTCCACCAAAAAATACTTCAGAAACAATGAAAGAATTATTATATTTTATGGCATACATATCAAATGGGTTACCAGTTGATGGTCCAGATATTAGAAAGTAAAGGTGAAAATTATGAAAAAAATATTAAACTTATCATTAGTTAGTGTTGCAGCTTTTGCTTTATTAACAGGATGTACTACATCTAAAGAACTTGGAACAGCTAGTACTGGTGCAGAAAATAACAAATATTCTAAAATTGATGTTGAAAAAGTTTGTAATGTTAGTACTAACGGAATTTCTGATGTTATTAATACAGCAAAGATTTATAATGTTATTGCTATTGAGAAAAATTTAGAATTCAGAAGATTAACTGTTAATAATTCAGGATTAATTGCATCTGTTGAAGAAGCAATTAAAACAAATGCTAAACAAGTTAATCCTAAGAATTTTAAAGGTAAAACTTCAAAAACTAAATTAGAAACTAATTTCGCAGCTCACAGAGCTTGTAAATTTGCTATTAGAGCATTACAACAAGCTGAAGAAGCTAAATCTTCTTGGAGATTAGCTATTCCAGGTGACGGTTATAAGTACTAGTTTAAAGTATTTGTAAATATTACATTCAAAAACAAAAAAGTCAAGAGTAATACTTGGCTTTTTTTTTACTAAAATAAAAGGAATTAAAATGAAATTATTAAGTAAATTACTTGTATCAACAGCTTTAATTGGTTTATTCTCAACTTCAAGTTTTGCAGCAGAAGAAACATCAAAGTTTGTTGCAATATCAAAAGGTGTTAAATCAATTGATATGAATTTAAATGGTGAAAAATTCACTATTATGAGAAATCAGTCTAAGAGTAGTAAAATATCTCCATTGTATGAAACTACATTTAGAGGTGCTCCACAACCTATGATTATAGCAGAGGGTGCAGAAACTTTAGGAGAATTAGAGTTTATTGAATACATGAAGAAAGCTCAAACTGATGAAAATATTGCAATTATTGACTCTAGAAAGCCAGGATGGTTTGATAGATTAAGAATTCCTGGTGCTGTAAATGTACCATTTACAAATTTTGATGAAAAAGATACAGCTATTGAGATGATGGAAGATGAAATGGGTGTTGTTCAAAAAGAAGACGGTACTTTAGACTTTTCAAATGCTAAGACTTTAGCATTATATTGTAATGGTTACTGGTGTGGTCAAACTCCAGGTATGGTTAAAAATGCAAAATATGCATTATTAAAAATGGGATATCCAGCTGAGAAGATTAAATACTACAGAGGTGGTATGCAAGCTTGGACGTCTTTAGGTTTTACTGTTGTAGGATCTGGTAAATAAAAAACAATTAAATAGGAACAAACATGAGTAAATTAAGTAGAAGAGAATTTATATATATGATGTCAGTACTTGGTGCTGCTCCTGTATTTGCAAATTCTCATACTAGAATGACAGATACTAATAAATTAGATGATTATTATAAATTACAGAATTTTGGAAATGTAAGACTTCTTCATATGACAGATTCTCATGCTCAATTAATGCCTGTATATTTTAGAGAGCCTAGTGTGAATTTAGGTTTCCATGAAAACTATGGAAAACCGCCTCATATTGTAGGTGAAAAAATGCTAGATTACTATGGTATTAAAGGTAATAAAAGATTAGAATATGCATTTTCTTCAGTAAATTTTGAAAAACATGCTAAAGCTATGGGTAGAGTTGGTGGCTTTGCACAACTTAAAACTGTTATTGATCATTTAAGAAACAATTTTGGTGCTGATAAAACACTTATGTTAGATGGTGGAGATACTTGGCAAGGTAGTGCAACTGCTCTTTACACTAGAGGTAAAGATATGGTTGGTGCAATGAACTTGCTAGGTGTTGATATTGCTGTTGGACACTGGGAATTTACATATAAGGCTGAAGAAGTTTTAGCTAATGTAAAAGAACTTAATGCAGAATTCTTAGCACAAAATGTTAAAGTAAAAGATGATGCTTTATTTGATGGTGCTGAAGCTTATGATGAAGATACTGGTCATGCTTTTAAACCATATACAATTAAAAAAATGGGTAACGCTAGAGTTGCTGTAATTGGTCAAGCTTTCCCATATACTACTATTGCTAATCCACAAAGATTTATTCCAGATTGGACTTTTGGAATTAAAGATGAAGAGATGCAAGAATTAGTTGATACAATTAGAGAAGAAGAAAAACCAGATGCTGTTATTGTTCTTTCTCATAATGGTTTTGATGTTGATCAGAAAATGGCAGAAGTTTGTACTGGTATTGACTTTATAATGGGTGGTCATACTCATGATGGTGTTCCAGAAGCTGTTCCTGTGAAAAATGAAAATGGTACTACTTATGTATGTAATGCTGGTTCAAATGGTAAATTCTTAAATGTTCTTGATTTAGATATTAAAAATGGAAAAATCGTAGATCATAGATTTACTCTTTTACCAATTTTTTCTGATTTAGTTCCTGAAGATAAAGAAATGAAAGCATATATTGAAAAAGTTAGACTACCTTATATCAAAGAATTAAATAGAACAATTGCAACAACTGAAGAAACTTTGTTTAGACGAGGTAACTTTAATGGTTCATGGGATCAAATTATTTGTGATGCTTTAATTGATGTTAAAGGTGCAGATATTTCACTTTCTCCTGGATTTAGATGGGGTACAACAGTTATGCCTGGTCAAGATATTACATTTGACGATTTAATGACTCAAACAGCTATGACTTATCCAGAAACATATGCTAGAGATATTACAGGACAAGGTATTAAAGACATTCTAGAAGATGTTGCTGATAACTTATTCAATGCTGATCCTTTCTATCAACAAGGTGGAGATATGGTTAGAACAGGTGGTATTTCTTATACAATTGATCCTAAAGCTAAGATGGGTAATAGAATTACAAATCTTCAACTTACAAAAAATGGTAAAAAACTTGAAGCTAGTAAATCTTACAAAGTTGCAGGTTGGTCTACAGTTGGTGCTAAATCACCTGGTGAACCAGTATGGGAAACAGTTGAAACTTACTTAGGTAATGTAAAACACATTGCTAACTTAAGAGTTGATACTCCTGATATTATTGGTGTAAAAAACAATCCTGGAATAGTTTAGTATTTCAAAATAAATAATGAAAAAGTATAAAGATATTTCTTTATACTCTTTTCAATTTAATAAGTGTTTGATTTTTAAAATAGAAAACACTTATTAAATTGAAAAAAGGAACACTAATTGATTAAAAAAAGTGTTGTATTATTTGCTATTATTCTTATTAGTAGTTTAAATGCAAATTATGAAAGAGGTCAAGAGATCTTTTTAGAGAAATGTTCATCTTGCCATGGTAATTTTATTGAGATGAAACTATTAAAAAAAAACTTTTTTGAAAAAGATAATAAACTTTTAAATCTTAGAAGTCCAACTGTAAACATGTTAGCTTATGCAATTATGGATAGCCCAAAGCGTATAGGTGATAAAGAAGATCCTGAAATGCAGCAGATTGAAATAGAAGAGTATTTAAATACTTATTTAAGAACTCCTGATTTAAATAATTCTATTTGTGAACCCTCTATAATAAAATATTACGATGAGAAGAAATCTGTTGATTACAGATTAAGTGAAAAAGACATTTTTAGTTTAGCAGTTTTTTTTATGGAATATAAAAAAGAAAGACTAAAAAAGAATCCAAAAAAGATAAGAGTGTTATCAAATAATTTTAATGAAAATAAATTACTTGTTGAAGCAAAAGAAACTAATAAAAAAATTTTAGTTTATGCTACTTCTAAAACATGTCATTTTTGTAAAAAAATGGATAAAGAAGTACTTAGTCTAAGCGATATAGAAAAAGAAATTAAAAAAGATTATATATTTTTAAAAGTAGATATAGAAGATTTTTCTTTGCCTTTTGGTCTTATCAAAGAATTTAAAGGAATGACACCAACTTTTTTTGCTCTTAATGATGAGGGAGAACTTCAAAATAAATATCCAGGTTCTTGGAATAAAAGAGATTTTTTAATTATATTAAAGGAAAATAATAAATAAATGAAAGATATTGGAAATGTAATTGGAATTTTTAGTGCTGATAAAACTTCATCAGGACTTCCTCGACCAACTGTGAAAGAACTAGAAATCTTAAGAGGCTTTGGTATTAAAAATGATAAGTTTGCAGGAAAAGATGAAGATAAATCTGTAATGATTGTAGGAATGAAAGCTTATGATATAGCAAAATCGAATGGAATAAACTTAGAATTTGGAAGTTTTGGTGAAAACATATTATTTGATTTTGATCCACATGAATTTGATATAGGAACAATTTTAAAAGTAGGTGAAGTTGAACTACAAATAACTCAAGCTTGTACAATTTGTAATCACTTGAGTGTTTTTGGTAAAGAATTACCTTTTTTAGTAAAGTATCACAGAGGTTTATATTGTAGAGTTTTAAATAATGGTAGAATTATAAAAGATATACATGTTAGTAAAAAGGACAATTAATGAAAAAAATAATTCTAATACTTTTAATTACAATTTTTTCTTATGCTGAATCTACATTTTCAGATCCACAACCAAATTTTGACGATCCACGAAAACTAGTTGTTAGATTATATGATGCAGACATTGATAAGACAAATCATATAATAGGTACTATTTATAATATTTTAAAGGAGTATCCTTCTGAAACTTTAAAAGTTGTAGTAATAACTTACGGTCCTGGAATGAGACACATAAAAAAAGATGGTGATGCTAATACTATTCAAAGAATTCAGTCTTTAATGGAATATGATGTCGAATTTTATGGATGTAGAAATACTATGGAAACTATGAAATGGACAGAAGAAGATTTTATAGAAGATATTATATATGTACAAGCAGGAATTGTTGAAGCTATTGAAAAACAAGTTGAAGGTTTCATAGGAATTACTCCTTATTAAAACCTTCTATTAAAAAATTATAAATCCTAAAAGGATTTATAATTTTATTCTTCAAACTCCATCATTTCATAAAGTCTTGAAGCATTTAATCTAGCTAATTCTTTAAACGTATCTAAATGCGCATAAGCTGATTGATCGATCTCATAAGCTTCATAACCTTCATCTAAAGCTTCAGCAACTTTTTCTCTTAAAAATTCAATATACCCTTTTGTATATTTTGTTACAGTTGGCATATCTGTTACATCTCCATGACCTGGGATTACTATTTTTGCATTCAATAATTCTAGTTTTTCCCAAGCTTCTAGCCATTTTCTTGTATTAGTTATTTCAAAAATAGGTAGCATTCTTTGATGAAATGCTAAATCTCCTGCAAATAGAATTTTTTCTTTCTCTAACCATATTGCAATATCACTATGTTCATGTGCATAGCCAAAGTATTTTGCTTCAACAATTCTATTTCCTAAATCAAAACGCATATTATCCTTGAATGTTTCATCTGGAATTATTACTTTTGTTGAAAGTGCTTTATCTCTATAGGTTCTTTTATGCCTAGTTAAGATATTTTCACCCTTTTGAATAATTTCTTTTTTTGCAATTTCATGTGAAATAATACTAGCACCTTGTTCTTTCCAATATGAAGACCCAAGCATAGCATGACCTTGCGAATTTTCTAATACAACATACTTAACAGGTTTATTCGAAATTTTCTTTATTTCTTCATGGAAACTTTTTGCAAGTAAATAATTAGCTCCTGCATTCCAAACTAAGATAGATTCATCTCCAATAACAAATCCTAAATTATTATTGTGACCAGTGTTTTCATAAGTAGCTGGTTGTGTAGCACCTATTGAAGTATAAACACCTTTTGCAACTTCTTTAACTGGATTATATAAAAATGAATTCAAAACAAAATCTTTTGATGAAATAGCTAGATTTTTTTCTTTCCATACTTTAAAGCTATCTTGATAATAAAGTACGTTTTTGTAGCCTAAATCTTTTAATCTTTTAGCTGCAAAAAGTGATTTGCTACCATTGAAACAGTGAACAACAAATGTTTCATCTTCTTTTACTTCTTCTTGTATTAAAAATTCTAAGTTAGCTCTTGGGATATTCGTAACTCTATTAGCTTTTATATATCCTCCTTGTTTTAGAATCTCATCTTTTTCTCTTACATCAATAATATTTGTATTAGGGTTCTTTTTTAAAAGAGCAACTAATTCGTCTGTTGTAATAATCTTTGCTTCTTTTAGTGCATTTTCTCTTACATCATCTAAGCTTAGTGCATGTATGTTAGATAAGAAAATACAGAAAATAAAGATTCCAATTTGTGTAAATTTGTTAGTGAACAAAACCTCTCCTTAAGTTATAATATTTTATTATAAGTAAATTATTCATATATTTAAATTAAACACAATTAAGGGGTAGCTTATGTTAAAAAATATTTTAGTTATGGTTTTGTTTTTTTCAACAAGTTTTTTATTTTCAAAAACAATTTCAAGTGAAGAATGTCAACAAAAAGAAGATGGGTTTGTATATGCTGGTGGTGAGTGTATAAATTATGCTATGTTTGAAGGTGATGACAATGAGAAGTTAATTATTATCGTTCATGGTACATGGGATGAAGGGAGCAATGTTTTAGGTAGGTATGCGCCTTTTGCAGAAAATGTAAATATGTCAACAGATTTAACTACAATTGCAGTTGCACTTCCTGGATATTCATCATCATCTCTTAATAAGTTAAAATCAATAGGCAGTAAAGAATATAATCATCAAGCAGCTACAAAGGAATATGTAGAGTTTTTAGAAAAATTAGTTGTTGCATTAAAAGATAAATACGAAAGTAAAGAAATTACATTAGTAGGTCATTCAGCTGGAGCTATGATGAGTGCTTCATTAGCTGGCTTAAACAATACATTATTAAATAATGTAGTATTAGTAGCTGGAAGATATGAAAGACCAGATTATGCAAATGAAAAACACCTTTTAGCTATAGATGTTCTTGATAAAATGAATAAAAATTCAAAGTTTGTTATGACTTATGGTACTAAAGATAAAATTTCAAAACCAAGTGTTACAAAAGATTTCTATAATAAAATGAAAACACAAGGTTTAAATGTAAAATTAGTTGAAGTTAAAGATGCAGCTCATATAGATTTAGATATGACGGATAAAAATGTAGAGGCAATTGCTGAACTATTTGAAGAAGAATAAGTACTTTCAACTTTAATATATTAATATGTGTGTTTATAGTAATATAATGAAATAAAAATCATTATAGGACTATAAATGGACAAAAAAAAACAACTTATATTCAATTTAAATAATTTCTTACTTTCAACTTCTCATACACTTGATTTCATAGAGTCTCAATATAATAATACAAAAACTAATCATTCAAAAAGAGTTGCATTCTTATCTTTAAAAATTGGACAAAAATTAAAATTAAATCCTGAAGAAATGTTTGATTTATGTGCTTATTCTCTATGTCATGATATTGCTTTAAATGAAACAAAAGATAAAGAAAAAAAATTTGCAATGCTTAGTGAAGAAAAAATAAAATATTTTCCTTTTATTTCAAAGAATAACAATATATTAAAATATCAAAATGAAAATGTAGATGGTAGTGGTATTTTTGGACTAAAAAAAGATGAAATACCCTTACTTTCTAAAATATTAAACTTCGCTCATACTTTAGATGAAAAATTTAATTTATCAGAAAAAAATATACAAAATAGAAAAGAAATCATATCTTTTGTAAAAAGTTCAAGTAATACAGTCTTTGATGATAATATTTCAAAGATATTTTTAGATCTATGCAAAGAAATAGAATTTTGGATTGATATTCAAAATGAAAATGATATTTTACAATTTATTTTCAATAATTTACATGATTTTACTACAGCATTAGATTTTGAAAAAGTTCTAGGTATTACAAAACAATTTTTCTATATCTTGGAGAAAGATTCAACATTTATTTCAGATTGTGAAAAAATGTGTACTTTCTATGAATTTGAAGATAAAGATAAGTATACATTTTTAATTTCTGCATCAATGAGTAAATTAGGAAAGTTACTTATTCCTTTAAAGATTTTAGAAAAAGAAGATAGCTTAAATATCAATGAATATGAGGAAATTAAAGCATATCCTTATCATAATAAAAAAATATTAAGTAATATTATGGGATTTAATGATATTGCATTATTAAGTTGTAAAATACAAGAATTACTTGATGGCAGTGGATATCCTTATAATATTAGTGCTAAAGATATGAGTTTAAAAGATAGATTAATAGGAACCGTAAATATATATTCCTCTTTAATTCAAAAGAAAAGTTATAGAAATTCACATTCGAAAATTCAGGCTTTTGATATATTAAAAGAAATGGCAAGTAATAAAAAAGTAGATAATTCTATAATAATGGATATGAATAAGGTATTAGTAGAAAAGATGTAGTATTTTAAAATGATAAGCAATTTAAATAGTATTAAAATATCTAAATTGCTTAATTGAAAAATCTTTTTTAGTTTGGTTTAATAGTAGGAAGTCCTAAAGTAAGCCATGATTGTATACCACCTCTATACCATTTAAGCTTCTCTTCTGGATAACCAATAGCAATTAAATTTTTCATAGATAAAGGAGATTGTCCACACCAAACACCATTACAAAAAAGTAATAATTCTTTAGCATTTGAAAAGTCATAACCATCTTTTGTAACTTCAACTCCAATAATATCAAGTGCATCTAAAAAGTCATCTGGATATTGTCCTTTATTTAAATGAATAAATGGTAGATTTACTGCACTAGGAATAGTTTGATTTAAGAACCAATCAACAGTTCTTGAGTCTACTAAAAGCATATTTTCATTATCTTTTGCTTTATCAATAAAATCTAAAACTTCTACTTCACCATATGTTTCAATGTTTGGTGAAAACTTAATAGGAGATATTTTTCCTAAATATTTGATTACAGTAGTTTTACAATTTTCTGGTACATTTTCATTAACTAAATTACCCCCTAAAATATTTTTTGCAGAAAACTTTACAGTTTTACAATTTTTAGGTGTTTCTCTTTTAATTAAAATATTTTTTTCTTCATCATTTGAATCTGTATATGTAGCATTAACACCAATACTTTGTAGGTCATTAGCACACAAAAATAAACTTGCTAATAAACTTGATATTATAATTTTTTTCATTTTAAATCCTTTATTTTCATTTTTTATAATTATATATTATTTATGTAAAATTTTAGTAAAAATTGAATAAATTTTCACGATATTAGAATTATATAAAATTTAGGTATAATTTCGAAATTTTAAAAATAGAAATGATGAAGGTTATTAAGGAAATATTATGAATGATAACAAAGTAGAATTATTATCACCCGCAGGAAATTTAGAAAAATTAAAAATCGCAATTAACTATGGTGCTGATGCAGTTTATGCTGGAGTTAGTCACTTTAGTTTAAGAATTAGAGCAGGAAAAGAGTTTACTTTTGAAACTTTTAAAGAAGGTATTGATTATGCACATGCACGTGGAAAAAAAGTTTATGCAACTATTAATGGATTTCCATTCAATTCACAAATTGATTTACTAAAGAAACATATTGAAAATATGGCAAAAGTAAAACCTGATGGTTTTATTGTAGCTGCTCCTGGTGTTGTTAAGTTATGTAGAGAAATTGCACCAGATATTGATGTTCATTTATCAACACAAGCAAATGTATTAAATTACTTAGATGCTCAAGTTTTTTGGGATTTGGGTGTAAAAAGAATTGTAGTAGCACGTGAAATTTCATTAAAAGATGTAATAGAAATTAAAAAGCATTTACCTGATATGGAAATTGAAATTTTTGTACATGGTTCTATGTGTTTTGCATATTCAGGTAGATGTTTAATATCTGCAGTTCAAAGTGGTCGTGTTCCAAATAGAGGATCATGTGCAAATGACTGTAGATTTGATTATACTTTATATGCAGAAAGTGAAAAAGAAGGTACTTTGTTTAGATTAGAAGAAGATCCAGGTGTTGGAACATATATTTTTAATTCAAAAGATATGAATCTAGCTTCACATATTCAAGAGATTATGGATTCAGGTGCAGTTGATTCACTTAAAATTGAAGGACGAACTAAATCACCTTATTATGCAGCTGTTACAGCTAATGCTTATAGAGAGGCTATTGATGATTATTATGCTGATACATTTGATGCAGATAAATATCAAAGAGAATTACATACTACTAAAAATAGAGGCTTTACAGATGCTTATTTAGTACATAGACCATTTAATAAGTTAGACTCTCAAAACCACGATTATGCAATCTCAAAAGGTTCTTATGAAGTTACTGGTTTAATTACAGAAGATGAAAAGCATTTTATGTGTAAATATAAGGTTTTTCCAAATCAAGATATTGAAATATTTGCTCCAAGAGATACTCAAATTGTAGAGTGCGATAATGAAATTGGAAAAATATTTAGAAGAGAAGATGGTGTTTACTTTATTAATTTTAAAAAAATATTAACAGAAACTAATAAAGAGATGGAATCAGTTCATAGTGGTAATGTAAATAAAATTCAACTACCAGGAACTTTACCTTATTTAACTATGTTAAGAACTGAAAATACAGAATTATAATCACGTAAAAACAGATGATATTTTTTAGAGTTACACAGAATATTAATATTAAAACAACAGATGGCACTTTAGTTAATTACCATAGATTTAAAACGCCATCTAATTTGGAAAATGATACTGTTTACATAACAAGTGAAAATGATTTTAATGATTTGAAGAATGTTTTTAAAAATGTTGATAAAAATAAATATCAAATAAAACTTTTAAAAGAGGATTCAATAAGAGAATTAGAATCTTTTCCTATTGAATTAGGTATTAGTAATAAGAATGAATACTTAAAGTCTTTAGATTTCAAAAAAAATACAGAAAAAAAATTAACGATAAATAAAAATGAAATATTATCTTTATTTGATGAATCAAACAAAGTTGATATTTTTGCTCAATTAATAAAAAAACTTGGTGATGAAATATCTATTGCTATAATCGGTGGAGTTGGTAGAAATATTAGTGAAATAGTATCTTCTTGTACGGCTTTAAGAATATTAAATAATAAATTAGAAGAACTTTATAAAAATATTAAAATTGATATATATATTGATGCTTCAAATAATAGTTTCTATTCAAGAGACAAAGAAATTTATTTAAAGCAGAAGTTTATAAATAATGTGCTTCCTTTAAGTATCACGAGTAAAAAGTTTTGTTCTTATGATTACTTTATTGATAATAGTTCTGTGATGGAAAAACTCTCAGTTTTTAACAATTTAAATATTGTTGATTCTTGGTTATATAAATTTGGTATAGATTATAAAACTATAAGTCCATTTGATAAATATAATGAATTAGAAATAAAAGATTTGCTTGTTTCAAAAAATCTAGAAGAGAAGATAAAATCAATTAAATTAAAAGGAAAACTTTTATTATTTCATCCTTTTTCTGCAAGAATAAATAAAACGATTCCTAAAAATATTGCTAATGTAATGTTAAAAAAGCTATTGTCAAAAATGGATGATTATACTATTATTTCAACATTAAATATTGCTTCAGAAATTGTTGATGATAGATTTGTAAACTTATCAAAAGATTCTAAAACGATAAATGATTTCATATATATTATTTCTAATATGAATGCTATTATAACGACAGATACTTCAACTTTTCATATTTCAGATGCATTTATGATTCCTACTATTGTATTATCAACTGATACAAAAATCGATACTAAAGTTGAATATTACAATTATGTTAAAACTATTAAAATTATAGATAAATCAAAGTCATTATCAAAATTTATTTATGATAATGACTCCTTGACTTTATATAGATATAAATCATGGCAAAGCCTTAAAGTATCGAAGATTATAAAACTATTAGATACTTTTTGATATAATCGGGTTTTTACATGTAAATTAAGGATTTAAAAATGAATTTTGTGTCTATTGTTTTAGGTAGTAAATCAGATTATGAAATAATGAAACATTGCACAGATACTTTTGAAAAATTTAATGTTAGATATGAACTTATTGTATCTTCAGCACATAGATCTTCAGTTAGAACTAAAACTTATATTAAAGAAGCAGAAGAGAAAGGTGCTGTAGCATTTATAGCTGCTGCTGGAATGGCTGCACATTTAGCAGGTACATTAGCTTCAATTACTACAAAACCTGTTATTGGAGTACCAATGAAAGGTGGAGCTATGGATGGTATGGATGCAATGCTTTCAACCGTTCAGATGCCTGCTGGAATGCCAGTAGGGACTTTAGCACTTGGAAAATCTGGAGCTGTTAATGCTGCATATTTTACAATGCAGATTCTTGCTATTACAGATAGTGAGTTAGCTGTAAAATTAAAAGAAGATAGAATTGTACAAGCTAAAAAAGTTGAAACGGATTCATTAGAAATAGAAGTACTTTTATAATTAAAGTATAAGAAATTAAAATTAGGAATTAAATAGATGGTTACATTTTCACAAATTCTATTAAAACTACAAGAGTTTTGGGCTAATCAAGGATGTAATATAGTACAACCTTATGATATTCCAGCAGGTGCTGGTACTTTCCATCCTTCAACACTTTTAAGAAGTTTAGATTCAACTCCTTGGTCAACTGCATATGTTGCGCCAAGTAGAAGACCTACTGATGGAAGATATGGAGAGAATCCAAATAGGTTAGGAGCTTATTACCAGTTTCAAACTCTAATTAAACCAAGTCCAGATAATATTCAGGATTTATATTTACAATCTTTAGAGTTTTTAGGTTTAGATTTATCAAAACATGATATTAGGTTTGTTGAAGATAACTGGGAGTCTCCGACTCTTGGCGCTTGGGGTCTTGGATGGGAAGTATGGCTTGATGGTATGGAAGTAACACAATTTACTTATTTTCAACAAGTAGGTGGTCTTCCTTGTGATCCTGTTGCTGTAGAAATTACATATGGAACAGAAAGACTTGCTATGTATTTACAAGGTGTTGATTCTGTATTTGATATTGTTTGGAATGAAAATGAACACGGTATTACTACTTATGCAGATGTTCACAAAGAGAGTGAATATGAATTCTCTAAATATAATTTTGAAATAGCTGACGTAGATATGTTATTTAGACATTTTGATGAAGCTTTTGATGAGTGTAAAATTTGCTTAGAAAATGGACTACCACTTCCAGCATATGATCAATGTATGATTGCATCTCATGCTTTTAATACATTAGATGCGAGAAAAGCAATTTCTGTAACAGAAAGACAGAATTATATTTTAAAAGTTCGAGAGTTGTCTCAAGGTTGTGCAATTTTATATAAGAGCCAAGAACCTCAAAGATTAGAAAGAGTTAATACTAAGTCTTCTTTGGAAGCTTTAGAGAAACTAAAACTAAATAATCCTGAATTATTTTAGTTAAGGCTTACTTTGCAAGTTAAAGAAATATATACTTTTTTAGATCAACTATCCCCATTTGTTTTACAAGAAAAATGGGATAATGCTGGCTTACTTGTAGGTTCTTTTGATGATGAAATAAAAAAGATTTATATTAGTATTGATTTAGATGAAGAATTGCTTGATGAGGTAGAAAATAATTCATTGATCATTACTCATCATCCTTTGATTTTTAAAGGTTTAAAAAGAGTTAATTATGACTCATATAGTAGTAAATTACTTCAAAAACTAATTAAAAAAGATATATCTTTAATTTCTATGCATACGAATATAGATAAAACACATTTAAATAAATATGTAGTTAGTGAAATTTTAGGTTTTAAACTTGAAAATACTGATGAATTTATTTCGTATGCAAATGTAAATATGAAGTTTAATGATTTAGTAAAACATATATCAAAGAAATTAGATTTAAAAACTGCTAAAACAGTTAGATGTAATGATTTTATAAAGAGTGTAGCAATAGTTACAGGTTCAGGGATGTCATTAATTGATGACGTAAAAGCTGATTGTTTCTTAACAGGTGATGTAAAATATCATGATGCAATGGAAGCAAAGGCAAGAGGTATTTCATTAATTGATATAAGACATTATGAGAGTGAAAGATACTTTAGCAGCTTGCTAGAAGGACTTCTTTCAGAATATTTGAAAAAAAATAAATTAACAGCTATAATAACAGCTTCAAAAAATCCATTTGAGTTTTTTATAGAAGGAGAAACGATTGAATAAGTATTTACAGGATTTAATTAAATTATCAAAATTTGATACAGCAATTAGTATGTTCGAGCCGAAGATTGAAAATGAGAAGGCTAAATTAGCAACTTTTGTTGAAACTGCAGAAGAGATGAAAGCATCAATTAATGCATTGTATTTAGAGGTTGATGATATTAAATCTAAAAGAACGAAGAATAATATACATTTATCTGAGTTGAAATCTAAGTTAGAAGATATTTCAAAAAAGAATGATAATATCCAAACAGAAAAAGAGTTAAAAGCTTTACAATTAGAAGAAGAAATTGCTAAAGAACAAATTTCGTTCGCAAATGAAGAGATTGTTAGATTAGATACATTATCTGAATCAAAAGAAGAAAACTTAAAAGATTTACAAGAGAAATTAACAGAAGAAGAAGAATCTATTAAAGATATTCAAGTTGCTGTTGATAATGCTATTGAAGAAATTAACAAAGAAAGAAATGTTGTATATCAAGATAGAAGTGAATTATTAGAAAAATTTGATAATAAAATTTTAACGTTCTATGAAAAAATCAAAAGATGGGCAAAAGACTCTGCAGTTGTTCCTGTGAAAAAACAAGCATGTTATGGTTGTTATATGAAAATTAATGATAAAACTTATGCTGAAGTTATTAAGTCAGAAGAAATTGTAAATTGTCCACATTGTGGAAGAATACTTTACAAAGAACCAGAAACTGAAGAGACAAAAGAGGCTTAGTTTGAGCCTTTTTAGTATATCTTATTACATAATTTCATGTGTAATATATATACTTGCTTTACCTTATTTAATCTTCAAATCTAAGAACCCTAAATATAAAGAAGCTATTCCCTCAAAATTCTTTTTAAAAAATAATCCGAAATTTAAAAAAGATGGCATTTGGTTTCATTCTTGTTCTATGGGTGAAACAAAAGCTATTAAACCTTTAATAGATTATTTTAAAGAAGAGGCTAATGTTTCTGTAATTACTAATACAGGATTTGAAGAAGCCTTAAAGCTTACTTCTAATGTACGTTATTTACCTTATGAAATGTTTTTACCTTTTTGGATAAATAAACAAAAGGTTTTAGTCGTTATGGAAGCTGAATTATGGTTTATGCTATTTCTTTTTGCTAAAAGAAAAGGTGCAAAAACTTTTTTAATAAACGCAAGAATCTCTGATAAATCATACGACTCATATAAAAGATTTTCATTTTTTTATAAGAGAATTTTTAAGAATATTGATAAAGTTTTTGCACAAAGTAATATTGACAAAGAAAGATTAGAAAAATTAGGTGCTATAAATGTTGAAGTACTTGGTAATATTAAATTAGCACAAGAACCAAAAATAAATAAAATACTAAGTAAAACTGATAGTATTTTAATAACAGCTGCAAGTACTCATGAAAATGAAGAAAAGCTTATCCTTGATGCTTATGAAAGAAATCAAGGCCGATTAGTAATAGTTCCTAGACATCCAGAAAGGTTTGATAGTGTTGATTTACTAATCAAAGAGTATATAAAAGGTAAATCTTTAACTTATCATAAATACTCAAAAAAAGAGAGTTTTAATTCTGATATAATCCTTGTAGACAAGATGGGTATTTTAAATGATATCTTTGCTATATCAGATGTAGTAGTTTTAGGTGGTGCATTCGAAAAGATTGGAGGACATAATCCAATTGAACCTGCATTTTTTAAATGTAAGTTAATTAGTGGAAAGAATATATTTAATCAAAAACCACTTTTTGAATGTGTTAAAAATTTTTATTTAATAGAAAACAATGAATTAAATAAATATTTAAATAATATAGAAAATCTAAAGAATACAGTATTAACAAAAGCTGGTTCAATAGATCCAATAATAAAGGAAATAAATGCCTGTAAGAGATAAAGCATATAAATTATTAGCAATTCAAGAAGGAATTTCTAATTCAAAAGCTAAAGAACTAATTGATAAAGGATTAGTAAGAGTTGGTGGTAAAAAAGTTATGATTGCCCGTGGTGAAATAAAAGGTGATACACATTTTATTGTAAAAGATATAGCACCAATAAAAGTGATTTTTCAAGATAATGATATTTTAGTTGTAGACAAACCTGCATTTTTAACAGCAGATGAAGTTGCTAAAAAATATCCTGATGCATTATTATTGAACAGACTTGATAAAGAGACAAGTGGTGTAATGATGTTTGCAAAAAATGAATTATTTCAAAATAGAGCAATTAAAGAGTTTAAACAAAATAAGGTTTATAAAGAATACGTTGCAATTGTTGAAGGGAAAGTTATTGATGAAATTATTATTGATAAACCAATTCTTACAACTAAAGATAGAGGTAGTGCTAAATCAAAAATTGATGTTAAAAAAGGTAAACCTGCAAAATCAACTGTTTATCCAATGTTAGTTGAAGGTAATAAATCTAAAATAAAAGTTGTTATTGAATCTGGACGAACTCATCAAATTAGAGTTCATTTAAACTCAGTAGGATTACCAATTATTGGCGATGGTGTTTATGGAAGAACAGCTACAAATGTAACTAGAGTTTTATTACATTCAAAAATTACAAAAATCTTTGATTATGAATTTGAATCTAAAGAACCTAGAGAATTTAAAGTATATGAATTTAATTAAAATTTAAGTATAAATATTTGAATTAAAAACGACAAAAGCCTTAAACTAGGTTTTTGTTGAACCTGAATAAAACCTGAAAACTAAATATAATCTTAAAAAAGACATAGTTAATCTAACTTGAAGTATAAAAAACGTATAATTCACAAAATTTAAAAAATCTAGGAGTTGAGTTTTGTTTGATTCAATAACCGGTTCAATAAAAAATGCTGTTAATAAAATAAGACATAAAGATGATGTTTCTTCATTAAAAAAAGCTACGTTAGAATTAAAAAAATCTTTATTAAAAGCGGACGTTCATCATAAGACAACAAAAGAATTAGTTACAGCTATTGAATTAGAAACTAAAAGAATTGGTATTGGTCAAGATTCATTTATTGATGCATTAAAAAGTGAATTAATTAAAATATTAACAACAGAGGGAAACCAAGGATTTGTTTTCTCTAACACTCCTCCTACAACGATTTTGATGACAGGACTTCAAGGTTCTGGTAAGACAACAACAACTGGTAAATTAGCTACTTACTTAAAACAAAGAAAGAAAAAAGTTCTAGTTGCAGCTGGCGATTTACAAAGACTTGCAGCAGTTGAACAATTAAAGCAAATTGCAACACAAATTGAAGTTGATGTTTATTTTGATGATAATGAAACTAATCCTATTAAAATTGCACTTGCTGCAAAAGAAAAAGCTACAAAAGAGCATTATGATGTTTTATTAATAGATACAGCAGGACGACTTGCTATTGATGAAGAATTAATGACTCAATTAAAAGAGGTTAGAGACGCAGTTAATCCAGATGAAATTTTTTATGTTGCTGATTCTTTAACGGGTCATGATGCCACTAAAACAGCAACTTCATTTAAAGAGCAAATTGGTATTGACGGTGTAATTTTATCTAAATATGATGGAGATACTAAAGGTGGTGTTGCTTTATCTATTGCTTCACAAGTTGGTGTTCCTTTACGATTTATTGGTACTGGTGAAAAAATGCCAGACCTTGAAGTATTTATTCCTGATAGAATTGTTTCAAGATTATTAGGTTTAGGAGATATTGAAGGTTTAGCTGAAAGAACTTCTGCTGTGATTGATGAGAAAAAAGCAAAAGAAGTAAGTAGAAAAATCAAAAAAGGTGAATTTAACTTTAATGACTTTTTAGACCAATTAGCAATGATGAGTAAATTAGGTTCTATGAAGTCAATTATTGGAATGATACCAGGACTTTCACAAATGGCAGGTCCACTAAAAGACATGGATTTCGAAAACTCTGATGAGATCAAAAGAATTAAAGCATTAATAGGCTCAATGACTGAAAAAGAAAGATTAGAACCATCTTTAATAAATCCAAGTAGAAAAAAAAGAATTTCAAAAGGTTCTGGACTTTCAGAAGTTCAAATAAATAAAATCCTAAAGCAATTTAAAAATGCTTCTAAGATGGCTAAAAAATTATCATCAAAAGGTGGAATGAAAGGCTTACAAAACATGATGTCTCAAATGGGACCTGGTGGAATGCCTAACTTACCACGATAAATAAAGTATAAATAGTGTTGAGCTGTGAACTTATTTGATAATGGAGTTCAGATTTCAATACTATAATAAAAGTATAAATAAAAAGGAAAAAAACATGACAGTAATTAGATTAACAAGAATGGGAAGAAACAAAAAACCATTTTACAGAATCGTTGTAACAGACTCAAGAAAAAGAAGAGATTCAGGATGGATTGAATCAATTGGTTACTTTAACCCAGTTGCAGAACCTAAAGTATTAAAGATTGACCAAGAGAGATATGATTACTGGTTAAGTGTTGGTGCTAAACCTTCTGAAAAAGTTGCAAAATTAGCAGCTAAATAATTAGTTGAATAATAGCTATGATTACTGATTTTATTAAAAATTATGCAAAACTGATTGTTAGTGTACCTGATGATGTAACTGTTACTATAAAATCTATCGATGAAACTTTTGCAGAAATTACAGTTGAAGCAAATAGTTCTGATATTGGTAAACTTATTGGTAAAAATGGTAATATGATTAATGCTTTAAAAACTATGGCAAATGGTTGTAAGGCAAAAGATGGTATTTCATATAAAATTCAAGTTACAGCAAAGTAGTTTTGATAAATGAATAGTAATATATACGTAGCTAAATTAGGAAAAACTGTAGGTCTAAAAGGGCACTTAAAGCTTCATATAGACTCAGATTTTCCTGAGCAATTTAAAAAAGATGCAATCTTTGTAACTAATAGAAAAGTTAGCCTGAAGGTAGTTGAATATAATACAAACAGAGACATTGTATTATTTGAAAACTATGAAAATATTGATCTTGCAAAAAAACTTATAAATCAAGAGCTTTTTGCTACTGCTGAACAAACAAGAGAAAATTGTAACTTAAAAGATAATGAATTTTTTTGGTTTGATTTAATTGGTTGTGTCGTTTATGAAAATGATTTAAAGCTTGGTTTAATTAAAGATATTCACAGATATCCCATTAGCGATTATCTAGAAATAAAAACTGATGAATTGTTAGTTTCTAAAGACCTACCTGAAACTTTTTTACTACCACATATTTTTGATACATATATCACAGAAGTAAATATAGAGAAAAAAGAATTAAAAGTTAAAGATGCTTACTCTATTTTAGAAAATTCATAAAAGCTTTAGTAATTACATCTTCTATCAAAGTCTTCTTTACTTAATTCAATTTTAGAAGCACTTTCAAAATTATTAACTAAGAGTTTTTCATATAAATCATTTCTTATGTTTTTATTATCAAATGGACCATATAACAATTCAATTTTATTTGAATTATCTCGACAAAGCTTTACATTAGGATCAATTCGAATAATTGTATCAAGATAAGATTTATAAAGTTCACCTTCAATTTTTTTTACTCTTAGTAAAAGAATTAAATTATCTTTTTTTCTAAGCTCTTTTGTTTTTATTTCTTTAAGAAGTTTCTTACTATTTATCATTTCTTTTTTTAATATTTTCAGTTCTTCTTTTTGTTTTTTTAATTCAACTTGTTTATCAAATAGCAATTTTTTTTCTTCAGATATTTTTTCTTCTTCTTTTTGTAAGATAGTTTTTATATTATTTTCTTCTGTTTTTTTTATTTTTTTTTCTTCTTCCTCTTTTTCTCTTCTATTGTTTTCTTCTTCAAAGATATTTCTATTTGTAAATAGTATGAGTTGATTATTTAATTTATGATAGTTTATACCACTAATATCAAAAGCTCTATCTTTTTTCTTTGAATGAAAAAAGTTATTAAAAAATAGTACAGCTACTAATACTAATAGTAATGAACATAATAGGATTAATAATGTTTTTTTTGATACTGTCATGATATACTCTTTCTAGGTATCTAATTTTTAATCAGAATATCTTTTAAAATTAATATAATGTAGGGGAATTAAATCTTTATTTACTAGTCATTATATTTTAAGATGAATTAAATGATGGTAAATCAAAAAAATTATTTTTACTTTATTAAGTAAAAATTTACAACAAATGACATATAATAAATTATTTAGATAAGGTTTTATTATGGGTATGACTCAAAAAGAAATTGAAGCTTTAATTAATGGTTTGGATAGCATTAATAAAGTAAATGAAGATAAAGAGCCTAATATAAACATCGATGAAATTGAGAAGTTGATTTCTCAAAATAATAAAGCAGATAAAATAAATAATTCTAATGAAAACTCTTCAAAAATAATTAATACTTTAAATTCAACACTAAGAAATAATAATGAGACACGTGAAAAACTAAACACTTTTAAAAATTATATATATTCGAATTTTGAACTATTCAATTCTTTAAGTAATAAGTTTCCAAATATTGAAATATTCAAAGCTCAAATAGATCTTGCAGAAGATATGTCTAATAATTTAAAGAACATAACAAATATTTTAGATGCAGAAGATAAAAAAATTATTGATCTTATTCATTTAATTAAACTCGGAGCTAATAATAGTGAAGAAATTGATAAAGGTATAGCTGTTATTAGAAAATTATCCTTATACCTAAATAGATTACTAGAAGATGAATATTCTATTCAAGATATGAAAATTGAAAAAAGAAAGTGATTTCTTAAGTATGTTATTTCTTAAGTATTTTATTTTAATAAATATTTTTTTAGTTTCATCATTTTCAAGTATAGAACTTAATCTACCAAAAAATGGGATAAAGGGTGAGACTTTATTTTTTTCAATCCAAGCAGTAGGAAATAAGATAGTTTTTCCTGATTTTAAAAGTATAAATTCTTACAGTATTCAAGAAGTATCAAGTACAAGTTCAACAAATATTATCAATAATAATATTACTAAAAGAGTAAAAAAAGTCTACTCTTTAAATCCCACTGAAGATTTTATATTTCCTTCTTTAAAGTTTGTAGTCGATGGAAAAGAGTATTTTTCTAAAGAACGGAAGATAATTTTAAAGAATGCACAAAAAACTATTTCATCAGACTTTGAACTAAGCATAAAATCTGATAAAAAGAAATTATATGTAAATGAAAATTTTATTTTAACATTAATTTTTAAATACAAAAAGAACTTAAATATTATTGATTTATCTTTTGAAAAACCTAGTTTTGACAATTTTTGGTACAAACAACTTAATAATCCTAAACAATATGAGGAAGGTGAATTTATAGTTCAAGAATTAACTTTTTTGTTAGCTCCTTTAAAAAAAGGTATACAAATTATAAATCCTTTAAAAATTAATGCACAAATAATAAAAGAGAATAATTCTTTTTCTTTTTTCAATAATAATTCTCAAGCTTTAAAGATATATTCAAATAATTTAGAACTTCTTATAGAAGAATTGCCTAAAAATACAAATCTAATTGGGAAATTTGACATAAAAACTCTAAGTAACAAAGTTGAAATAAATCAAGGTGAAGCTATATCTTATAAAATTATCATTAGTGGTCATGGAAATATTGATGATATTAAAGATTTCAAACTTAATTTAAAAGATGCTATTGTTTATGAAAATAAACCTGTTATTAAAAGTGAATATAAAGACAGTAAATATCAAGGCACATATACAAAAGTATTTTCTATTATTCCAAATAAATCAATAACTATTCCTAAAATTGATTTAGAATACTTTGATAAAGATTTGAATGAGATTGTTTTAAAACAAAGTAATGACATAAAAATTAAACTTACAAATGGTAGTATTTCAAAAAAATCTAAATTAATAAAGAAAACTGTAGAAAAGAGTAAAGAAAAAGAGATAGTTAAGATTATAGAAAGAGATTCTATTCAAGATAGAATAATATTTTTTTTATTCGGTCTTTTAACTGGGATATTAATATTAGGTTTATATTTATATGTTATAAAATACAAGTTAAAAAGTAAATTTTCTGAAACTTCTTTATTAAAGAAAATCAAAAAATCAAAAGATAAAGAAGAGTTATTAAAAATTTTAGCTATTTATTTGAGAGTTAATTCTTCTTTAGATGAATTAATTTTTAAACTGGAAGAAAAAGATGATATAAAATCACTAAAAAAAGATATTATTACAAAAATAAAAGAATTACAATTATAAGGATAAATTAAATGAAAATAGTTATGTTATGTTTTATATTGATTAACAGTTTACTTGCAACAGAATATTATGCAAAGTTGGAACCAGTTGAAAGTTTTAAAGTTAAATCTTCAGTTGCAGGGAAAGTAGTTTTTTCTAACAGTAATATTGAAGGTTCACAAGCTAATAATTCAATAATAATTGAATTAGATTCAGAAATAAATAAATTAGATTTAGAACAATCAGAAAATAAATTAGAATTTATTAATGAAATGATCACTATTGAAACAAATAATTACAACAGGTTAAAAAAAGTTTCTTCTAAATCCGCTTTTGAAAAAGATACTCAAAAATTAAAAATAATAAATTTACAATCATCAAAAGCAGATATGATAATAAAGATTGAAAATTTAAAAGATACGATAAGAAATAAAAAGTTAATAGAGAATTCAAATTACATTTCAATGATTTCAGTAAAGGAAGGAGATTATGTAAATCCTGGAACTTTACTTTATGAATCAAAAGATTTATCAAAAGCAAAATTAGAAATTTTCGTACCTATAATGGAAACTAAAAACTTAAAAGAAAAAGAAGTTTATCTTGATGGTGTGAAAAGTGATATTAAAATTAATAAGATTTACAATATTGCTGATACTCAAAATATTTCTTCATATAAGGTAGAACTTTTAGTACCAGATGTAAAAACTTTTTCTAGATTGGTAAAAATTGAATTTAAGTAATAAAGTAGCATGTCCCTTGGACTGTTATGATGCTTGTCAAGCAGAAGTAATAGAAGAGAATATAAAAGGTTCAAAAGATAATCTTGTAACTAATGGTAAGCTGTGTGTTAATTTTGCACAATTACTAAAAGAAAATAATTTAAAAACTCCGATTTTTAATAATCAAGAAATCTCATTAGATGAATCTTTAAAAATATTAAGCAAGAAGTTAAAAGATACTAATTCTTCCAATACATTATTTTATTCAGGAAGTGGAAACTTAGGAATTTTACAAAGCTCTACAAAAAACTTTTTTACACAATATGGTTCTGTACTAACAAAAGGAAGTTTATGTGATGGAGGTGGAGGATTAGGAATTGAACAAGGCAGAGTTTCTGTAGTTAATCCTCCTATTGAAAAATTAATAGACTCTGATATTATTTTAGTTTGGGGACGAAACTTTTCTGTTACATCACCTCATATGTATAATTTAGTAAAAGATAAAATATTTGTTACTATTGATCCAATAAAAACTGATATTGCTAAAAAATCAAAAATACATATGCAAATTAATCCTAAAACAGACTATGAATTAGCACTATTATTAACACGATTTACAAATATGCAGGACATGGAAGATGAAGAATTCTTAGAAGAACATAGTGAAGGTTCAGATTGGTTTTTTGATATTACTAGGAACCGTCCTGTTGTTTCTTATGAAGCAACTACTGGAATACCATTGTCTCAAGTTAATGAATTATTAGAATTAATTGAGAATAAAAAAGTAGCAATAATTGTAGGTCTTGGTGTTCAAAAGTACTTTGAAGGTGCACAGATTATGAGATGTATTGATTCTTTTGCTGCATATTTAGGTGTTCATAAAAAAGATTCAGGCGGCGTTTGGTACTTGAGTGATTCAGAATATGGATATGAAAATCAATTGAAAATTGAAGCTAAAAATAAAAAAGTCTCAATTCCTCAGGTTGATTTTTCTTCTTATGACTTGGTATTTATTCAAGGAGCAAACCCAGTTGTTTCAGCTCCAAATACAAAGAGTGTCATCGAAGGATTAAAAAATAGCTTTGTAGTTTGTTTTACTACTACATATAATGATACTTGTGAATATGCTGATTTAGTTATTCCATCATCATCTTTTCTTTCTAAAAGAGATGTAAGATTATCATATGGACACGAATATAAAGCTTTTTCACAAATAGTTGAAAATGCTTATGAAAACACAATAAATGAATATGATCTAACTACATACTTGATAGAAGAGTTTGGTTTTAAAGCTTTGAAACATGAAGATGATATTATTAATTATTATAAAAATACAAATGTAGTTTATGAAGAATTTGAAACTTTTGAATTTATAGAAGAAGTAGATATTGAACCTTTATATAAGCATAAAACTTCATCGAATTTTTATTTGATTACAGGTAAGAGTAAAAATTCTTTAAATTCACAATTTACAGTTGATAATAATGTATATTTACATCCAAGTACTGGTTTTAAAAATGAAGATAAAGTTATGATTAAATCAGCTTACGGTGAAGCTACATTTTCTGTAAAAATAAGCGAAGACATAAAAGAAGAATGTGCTTTTTTTTACGCAGGAAATAAAAAAACAAATTACTTAACACCAAATAAAGAAGATGAAGAATCTTTTTCTGCAATGTTCCAAGAGGTTTTAATAGAAATTGAATTATCGTAAGCTTTTTGCTGAACATAAAATAATTCGTGATTTATCTTTAGTGCAATTCATTGCATATTTTGGAGCATGGTTTTCAAATGTTGCAATTTACACAATGCTTGTAAATTTTGGCTCTTCTGAATTAGCAATTGCTACAGTAACTGCTATGCATTTTTTACCTGCTGTTTTAATAGCACCTTTTTCAGGTGCTATAATAGATAGATTTAAGATAAAACCTTTAATGCTTTCATTATTAGTTGTAGAATTTATAATGACTTTACTTTTTTTAACAATTGAAAATGAGAGTCAAATATGGCTTTTAATGATATTTATATTCATTAGAATGAGTGCTGCATCTATATTCTTTTCAACAGAAATGTCACTTTTAGCAAAACTTTTAAATGGAGTTACTTTACAAAAAGCCAATGAAATACATTCTATTATATGGTCATTTTGTTATGCAGCAGGAATGGCAGTTGGTGCAATTATTGTTAATTTCATAGGAATTAAAGCAGCTTTTATTATTGACTCATTATTTTTTCTTGCAGCTTTTATAGTTTTTTTCAGAATAGATTTTGTTGTAAAGGCAAGTATTGCTCAAGATAAGATGTTTACTTTAATAAAAGATGGTTTTATATATATTAAAGAGAATAGAATTATTATGCATTTAATCATTTTACATGCGAGTGTTGGATTAACTTCTTTTGATACACTAATAACTCTACTAGCTAAAAGTGAATATAAATATGTTATTTCTGTACCCTTAGCTATTGGAATATCAAATGCTACTAGAGCAATAGCTTTAATGATTGGGCCTTTCTTTATTTCAAAATATGTTAATAAAAATAACTTACATTATTTATTGATTCTTCAAGGAATGATGATAATAATTTGGGGATTAACACAGTTTAATTTTTATCTTTCTCTTATATCTTTATTCTTTGTAGGTCTTTTTACTACGGTACTTTGGTCTTTTACATATGCTTTACTTCAAGATAAATGTGATGAAAAATATATGGGTCGTGTAATATCATATAATGATATGTTTTTTATGATTTCATGTATTGTAACTACCTTATTTATCGGATTAATGGCAAGTTTAACTTCCCTTGCTATAATTACCATTCTATTAGGCCTAGGTTTTGTTATTTTTGCCTATTACTATACTAGGATATTAAAATGGATATAAATGAAAAGATATTACTTCTTGCAATATTAAAGAAAAAAGAAGATGAAACATTAATGGATATTGTTATGACTTTGGAAAATACTCAGCTTTTTACACTTAAAGAAGGCAAGAAATTACTTAAAAAATTAAAAACAGAAGAATTTATTACTGATGGTTTTCTAACATTAAAAGGTGATTTAATTGCAAAAGAAGTTGAACAAGAATTTAAAATATAATATTAAACAAAAGATAAGGGAAATAAATGATTTTAGACTATAAAGATATCAATGACTTAAATAGATATAAAATAATGTCAGATACTGTTATTCCAAGACCAATTGCTTGGATTGTTACTGAGGATGAAGGTATCCTAAATGCAGCTCCTTTCTCATATTTTATACCTATTTCAACAAATCCTGCTTTGATTATTGTAGCAATTGGTGAAAAGGAAGAAGGTGTACCAAAAGATACATTAGCAAATATTCTAAAAAATAAAAAAGCTACTATATGTTTTGTTAACAAAGATAATGCAAATCAAGTAAAAAAGTGTGCAATACCTTTAGAAAAAGAAGTAAGTGAAATAGACAAGTTTGAAATAGATGTAAATAATGTGATGGATAATTATCCACCAATGATTAGCTCATCTCAAAGTGCTTTATTATGTGAATATTATGACACTGTTAATATTCCTGGTGTTACAACTCCAGTTATTTTAGAAATCAAGCATCAATATTTAGATGATGGTAGACTAGATGAAAAGTCTCATGTAAATGTAGAAAATATTGGAAGGTGTGGTGCTACATTTAAAGCTTTAGTAGATTTATAATATCTATATATAATATTTCTAAATTAAAAGGCTTTATTCCTTTTAATTTAGTTTATTTTACAACTTGATGTAGTTTTGAGCACTTAGAAAGAAAAGTGTCCATTCCACACATATCATTATAAATATCATCAAATGAATGGAAATGGGCATCATAAACATAAACAAAAATTTCATCATTTTTTTTCAAAAAGTTTTTCTTACCAAAATCTGCATATGCCGTCGCTCCTGCAGCAATTAAAATACCTTTTGCATCTTTTGCTGCAACTTCTAAAAATTGAGTCAACTCTTCTAAGGGTCCACAATCTTCTTGAGTATTTAGTTTTTCTATCATCCATGTCTTTAATTGCTCAAAGAAATAGCTATAAGACTTCACAGAGCTTGTTGTTCCATAGTCGTGAACAATGCCATCTCTTTTAATAAATGACGCTATATGATATCTATTTAAAATACCATTTTGTGTGAAATTATCTATTTTAATAATGTCTTGAGAGATACCTTTTGTATTAATTCCCCAGTTTTTTTTAGTACTAAGCTTATTTCCATCTTGAATTCTAATAGAACAGTCATTAAAAGCAGAAAAATATCTAGGAACAATATCAACTATCTTTTCATTTTTATAAACAAAATCACAAATTAAAGCAACTTCAGCTTCAACTTGTAAATTATCTTCTTCTCTTCCATGTGTTAATATAACTTCATCACATATGGGGTAGGTACTTAAAAATGAGTTATGATCTTTTATATAAAAAGGAAACATACCTTTAGGTGCATTCTTTTCTTCTGTTTTAATTACTGCAAATTCATTAGCTTCGCCAGCCTCACCTAAGTGGTTTGCAAAATTTCCAGCAACTGCAAAACCTAAATAATCTTTTAAATTTTCTAATAACATTTATGATTTTCCTGAACTATTTTATAGTTAAATATAACATTAATTGTTTTTATTAACGTCAAGTATTAAAGATACTTTTTTAATCTAAGGATAGTTTTATAGTAAGTATTTTTGTAAGGATTAAAAATTAAGTAATAATTATAAAGGCTAAAGCCTTTATAATTAAATTGTTCTCCATTTAGCAGGTCCAGTAGTGTGTATTGAAACACCCTCTGTATCAACTGCAACAGTAACAGGCATATCAACTACATCAAACTCATAAATAGCTTCCATTCCCATTTCTTCAAATGCAAGAACTTTTGCATCTTTAATTGATTGAGAAATTAAATATGCAGCTCCACCAGTAGCAATTAAGTACATTGATTTATACTCTTTAATTAAATCAATAGTTGGTTGCTTTCTCTCAGCTTTACCAATCATACCCATGATTCCAATTTCCATCATATCTTTAGTGAATTTATCCATTCTTGTTGATGTAGTAGGACCTGCTGGTCCAACTTTTTCATCCCTTACTGGATCAACTGGTCCAACATAATAAATAAATCTATCTTTTAAATCAACACCATTTGGAAGTGGTTTATTTGCATTTTTGTACTCAACAATTTTTTTGTGAGCAGCATCTCTTGCAGTTAAAATTTTTCCAGTTAATAATAAAGTATCTCCTGATTTAAATTGAGATAAGTTCTCTTTTGTTAAATCTTCGATATTTACTTTTTTTATAGAATCTAATGGTAATTCAATATCTGGCCATATGCTTAAATCTGGTTTAGCAAATGTAGCTGCTCCCTCACCACCTTTTAATTTAAAGTGAATATGTCGTGTAGCTGCACAGTTAGGAATCATCGCAACTGGTAATGATGCTGCATGACAAGGGTAATCTAAAATCTTAACATCTACTACAGTTGTTAATCCTCCAAGTCCTTGAGCTCCAATACCAATTTTATTTATATCTGTATAAAGTCTTAATCTTAATTCTTCTAAAGCATTTTTTGGACCTCTTGCTTGTAGTTCATGAATATCAACATGACCCATTAAAGATTCTTTTGCTAAAAGCATTGATTTCTCTGGATTTCCACCAATACCAATACCTAAAATACCAGGTGGACACCAACCAGCACCCATTTCTCTAACATTTGCCATAACCCAGTCATAAACTGAATCACTTGGATTTAACACTGCAAATTTAGATTTGTTTTCACTTCCACCACCTTTTGCAGCAACTGTAATATCTATTTCATCTGAATTATCAACAGTAACATGAATAACAGCTGGAGTGTTATCTTTAGTATTTGTTCTTGCACCTGCTGGATCTGAAACAACTGAGTATCTTAATGTATTATCAGGATTAGTATAACCTTTTGCAACACCTTCATTTAATACATCTACAAGTTCTTTTGTAATTTCTAAATTTGCTTTTAAACCAACTCTTACAAAAATATTAACACTTCCTGTATCTTGACATAATGGTCTATGTCCTAAAGCACACATTTTTGAGTTAATTAAAATTTGCCCTAGTGCATTCTTTGCAGCTTCTGATTGTTCGTTTTCATAAGCTTCAACTATAGATTTTACAAAATCTTCTGGGTGAAAATATGAAATATACTGACATGCGTCAGCTATACTATCTATTATATCTTGTTCTTTTATTACGCTCATTTGTTTCCCTTTTTGCTTAGAAATTTGTATATTATACCAATGCACAAATGAAAGTGCACTTTCTTTGATAGAATAATTTATTTTTTACTTTGTCATGTTTAGTTTTGTTATATATTTAATTTTTTATTATGATGTCTGCTTCTTTTGAATTTTCTATTATTTCTTTTGAATTTAAAATATCATTATTTTTTATCTTTTCAATTGCTTCATTTTTTGTGTAACCATAATAAAGCCAACGTTCTAAAAGTCTTTTTTCTATTTCTTTAATTTCTATATCAAGCATAATGCTTAAATCCCAATATTCATCTAAACTAGACCAAATAGGTTTATTAAGAAGTAAATAATTTCCTTCAACTATCACAAAATCAAGATCTTTCTTAATCTCTAAAGCTTGTGCAATTGACATGTCTAACTCTCTATTAAAAATTGGAACTATCACGTCTTCTTCTTTTGTTAAGCGCTTAATTAAAGATAAAAAACCATCTGCATCAAAAGTTTGATAAGAACCTTTTCTAGAAAGTAATTCTTTATTTATAAGTATTTTATTATCTAAATGAAATCCATCCATGGGAATAACTTCACATTTATAATTCTTATTAATTAAATATTTTGAAAGTTGATTTGAAAATGTAGATTTACCAGAAGCTGGAGTTCCAGTTATTGATATTAGAATTCTTTTTTTATTTTTTAGAAGTTTTTTTAGTTGATTAAAAATAAGATTGAAATTGTTTTCATTTTGATACATTTTAAACCTTATTTGTAAAATAGAAAAAACAAAAGGCAAAGCCCTTTGTTTAAAAGATTAAGAGAAGAATCTGTCTTGAACTCTATCTTGTAATTTTGTTCCAGAGAATTTTGCTCTTTGAACTAGTTCCCAGAAATATCTGTAAGTTGCTCTATCATGTAACTCACCATCATATTGTATTGGTCCCCATTCAGCATCTTGTGCAGCAATTAAAATATTTTGTGCAGCTTCTAATTCTGTAAAGTCTGGTTTCATTGCATCAACAATTGCTGACACTTGTGTTGGATAAATTGACCACATTCTTAAGAATCCGAACTCATTTCTTGCTTTTTCAGCATCTTTGTAAGTTTGGTATGGGTTTTTTAAATCAAGTGTAACATTGTGACAAGGAATAATGTGGTTTTGTAAAGCAGCTTGAACAACTTTAGCTTTAGCAGCAGCAATTAATCTGTGATCAAATTGACCAGGAGATCTCATATTTGAAGCTGGAATTGCACCTTGGTAACCAGAAACAAAGTCCATTAAACCAAAGTCAAGAACTTGTACCCATGGTAAAGTAGCAGTTTTTTCAACATCCATTAAAGCACCATGTGTTTCAATTAGAACGTGAATTGGAATTTCTCTAGAAATACCAGCTTTCTTAGCTGCTTCTTGAATATATTCAACTTGAGTTTTAGCATCTTCATAAGAAGTTGATTTAGGAATAGTAATATATGCTAATTTTTCACCAGCACCTGGTACTAAAATATCAATATCTTGTCTCCAATCTGGATGATCAAAATCATGGATTCTTGTTCCTGCCATTGCATATTTATTAGCTTCAGAGTTAACAACTCTTACAATCATTTCTGCATGCTCAACTTCTTTACCTGTTTCAGCACCATCTTCACAATCACAAGTAATATCAAAAACAGGACCAAGCTTTTCTTGCATTTGGAAACCTTTTAAGATTAACTTTTCGCTTCCAGCAAAGTGCTCACAAGATGGGATAATTGGTAAATTGTCTCCAGAACCAAATAGGGCTTCGTTAGGGTGTGTCATATTATTTCCTTTTGTTAAATTTAATTTATTAATTCTTTGTCTTCTTTTTTATTTAGCTGTTTTTCTTTTAGGAATTACAACTGTGTAATCTAAGTCAAGTACTACATTTTTTAAGTACTTTCCATCTTCACCTTTAGGATTAGATATTTCATCAGATTTTTGATTAGTAACAGCAACTGTTCTTAATCTTAATAATCCAATATCTTCTCTTTCATGGTCAATTGTTTCAATAACTTCAGTATATGCATAAATAGTATCACCAGCATAAGTAGGATTAGCATGTGCTCCACTATTTATTGCATAAATCCATTGTGCATTTTGAAAACCATTAAATGATAATGCTCTTGCCATTGAAATAACAATACCACCATACATAAGTCTTTGACCCATAGGAGTACTTTTCATCATATGGTCATTGAAGTGCACTTTTGCATTGTTTTGGTATAACTTTGTTGCTAGTGTATGATCACTATTATCAACTGTAATACCTTCTGGATGATTTAATCTCTCACCAGCTTCATAATCTTCAAAGAAGTATTTTCCCCCAGTTGAATCAGTGTTTACGCACTTGATTACTGGAAGGTTAATAAGGTCTGAAATAGCTGTAGTTTTAGCAAAAGTTGGAACTTCATTTATACCAGAAGTTGTACCTTTGTCTTTTTTATGAACCATAACCCATCTTTTGAAGTTTAGTACTTCTTTATTTTCTTGGTTTACACCAATAGAGTGTACATAAACAACTCCACTTTTTCCATTTGAGTTTTCTTTTAATCCAATTACAGAAGAAGTCATAGATACAGTATCTCCTACATATGTAGGATTAGGAAATGAAATCTCTGCATAACCTAAGTTAGCAATTGCATTTAAAGATATATCTTGAACAGATTTACCAAATGTTAAGTGAAACATTAATGTATCATCAACTGGTCTTTTTTCATAACCCATTTCTTTTGCAACTACATCAGATGAGTTAAGTGCAAATCTAGAACCAGTAAAAGCTATGTATAAAGATACATCACCTTCGCTTATTGTTCTAGGTAGTGGGTGTACTATTTTTTGACCAATTGAAAAATCTTCGAAAAAGTTTCCAACGTTAATTTTAGACAATATAATCTCCTTATTTATTAAATAGGTTTTGACCTAATGATTTATATGTTTCATATAATGTAATCATTTTCTTAGCCCATTTAATTCTAGAACCATCAACTAACCTATCGTTATGATAAATTACTTCTTTACCTTCTTTTTTAGCTTTTTCATATTTAGCAATCATTACTTCATAATCTTCAACTTCTGTTTGTTTAGGAGTAAAGATATCATTGATATACTCAATTTGAATTGGATGAACTAGTGACTTACCATCGAAACCTAAGTTAAAGGCATCTTTAGTCGAATCTTCACAAGCAAACTCATCATGAATATCAAAGTGAGGACCATCAATTACTGTTTGACCATACGCTTTTGCTGCAAGTGCAATTTGCGATAGATAGTTAAACATTGCTTTTGAACCTTTTTTAATATCAATTTGAAGTCTATTTGCAAGCTTATTAGAACCTACAACAACAACTTCAACTTTTGGACTTGCTGAACAGATTTCTTGTATATTTAAAACTGATAATGGCGTTTCAATCATAATCATCAAAGATAAATTAGGATTAACTTCTTCAACTAGTTTAACTGCTTCATGTACTTGAGCAGCAGTTTCAATTTTTGAGAATAATAAACCATCAATTTCAATTTCAGTAGCTAATTTTAAATCTTTTGCAATATCTTCGCTTCCTAAGTTGTTAATTCTTAGAATTCTTTCAGAATCACCAAATTTAGAACCACTTTCTTTATATACATCTTTAATAGTATCTCTAGCTAGACTTCTTTGCTCTGAAAGAATTGCTTCTAAGTCAAAAATAACTGAATCAGCTAATACTGATTTTGCTTTTTCAACATTATTTTTATTGTAAGAAGGAATAAATAGCATAGATCTTCTAGCTTTGTATTCTTTAATTTCTTGACCACTTTCTTTTGATTGATAAATATCATGAAGATTTTTAACTAATTGTTTTCTTAAAACTTTACCATTTTTAGTTCTTGGATAATCACTCATTCCAAAAATAGTTTTAGGTGCCTTATATTTAGCTAGGTTTGCTTGTGAAAATGCTAAAACTTCTGCTTCTTGTTCTTCGCTTAATTCTTCATGTCCAATTACAGCAATTGCAACAATTACTTTATCTTTTCCAATTTCTAAACCAAATGCAACACAATCTGCTACTAAATCATTAGTTTTTACAATTCTTTCAATTTCATGTGGTGATACTCTAAATCCAAATGTATTAATAATATCATCTTTTCTACCAATAAACCAGATATAACCATCTTCATCTTTTTTAGCGTAATCTCCTGTAAAGAAGTAACCGTTATGCTTAGCTTTTCTAGTTTCTTCTTCTAATTGCCAATATTCTAAAAATAAACCTGGATCGTCTTCACCAATACAAATCATACCCTCAGTCCCATCTTCAACTTCTTCAAGTGTATCTGGGTCTAATAATTTCACAGTATGTCCTGGTTGTACAAATCCTGCACTTCCTGGTCTAATTGGATTGTTTTTTGAATGTGAAATATAGTAAGAACACTCACTCATTCCAATTGCTTCGTAGATATCTTGTTTAAATCTATCTCTCCATAAACCAATCATTTCATCAGATAAATGTTCACCAGCAGACATACAATATCTCAAAGATGGACAATCTTCAGCTGAAAATTCTGTCTTTTGAATAATTTGTCTATAAATTGTAGGTACTCCAATAAAAATAGTACATTTATGTTTTTTAATTAATTCAATCCAAGTTCCAGCATCATTACCACCCTCATAAGCAATAACTGTATGTCCATTAAATAATGGATCCATAAGTGCTGATCCTAGTACATACGTCCAGTTAAATTTACCAGAATGCATAATTCTATCATTTTCTTTAAAGTCAAACCAGTACTCAGTAGCAGGAGTTCTTCCTACAAGTGATCTGTGTGAATGAAGTACACCTTTTGGATAACCAGTAGTTCCTGATGTGTATACTAAATAAGCAGGTTCACCTGATTTTGATTTATAATGATTTGGAGTTTTATCTGCTGTATTTAATATTTCAGAAAATGAATAAACATTCATCCCTTTTGGAATATTTAAACCTTCAGTAGAATCAATTCCTGCAACAATAATAGTTTTTAAATTATCATGGTTTTCTAAGTAAGGTAGTAAATTATCATACATAGATGCAGATAATACTATTGCACTTGCTTGTGAATCTTCTGCTAAATATTTAACTTCTGATCCTGATAAAAGTGTTGAAGTTGGTACTGCAATAATACCAGCTTTTATACTTCCAAAAAATGAAATAGGGTAAGCTAGTGAGTTTTTTAAACATACTAGTACTCTATCTCTTGGTTCTAATCCTAAACCTGTTAAGAAGTTACAAATTTGGTCAGATTTTTCTGCTAATTCTTTGTAAGAAATTTCATCAGTACCTAAATTATCATCTTCAATAATCATAGCGGTACTATTTTCTTTAGCTGTTCCTACATGTTTAGATGTACAAGCAACACCAATGTTTAAGTATTCTGGTACTTCAATTGTAATATTTGAACTCATTGTTATAACTCCTTATTAAATTTGACCGTAAGGCCAGTTTTCTTTAAATGTATGTATTGGCATTCTATTAAGAACTGATAATGCAAATATTTCATCTTCTTTTTCTAAACTTCTAAGTGCATAAGCTCTTAAAATATTTTGTAATGATTTACCAAACATTGGTGGATCTAACATTTCACCTTTGTATCTAATTGCTCCACTTAATAAAGCATCTGCTTTAATAGCTTCTTTTAAAATTTCAACATCTTTAGCAATTTCTTTTGGACTTGGCGTAAATGCAACTTTACATACATTAATGTGGTTTGGAGTAATAACTTGTTTTCCAGTTAATCCCATTGCATATTCTCTTTGTGCATGAGCATATACATGTCTAGATGCTTCATCTCCATGTAAATCTAACCATCTTCTAATATCTTTCTTTTCAACACAGTGATCTGGTAATGAATGAGGTGTTAATAGAACTTCAACTCCACCAATAACACCTTTACCTTTAACTCTTGCTTCCATTGTTAAAATATTAAAGAATGTTTCAAGTTCATCAATCCAACCTTGAGGTGTGATTTTATAAGCCATTGCTTTAGAAAAATCGTGGATACCAAATACAACGTGTTTAACAGTTGAATGTTCCATTAGTCTATCAGCAATTTGAAGAGATTTAGGATGTTCTATAATTGGTTGAATTGTTAAATTACTTCCAATTGAAACTAACCAAGAAGATAAATCTCTAATTTCAGCAGAACCATAAACTTCTCCAGCTTTTGCTAAAACAATTGAATCTACATATTTGTGGATTTGCTTTAACATTTTTAAGTCTTCTTCATACTCATCTGTTCTAAATGGATTTATTCTCACAGCTATTTGGAAGTTTCTTTCAGGGAACTTTGGAAGTTCTTGAATTAATAATTCTCTAGACATAGCTTTTTGTCTACAACCATCTTCTAAATCAAATAATACAGTATGTGCTTTTGTTTTGTAAGCATGTTTTTGTAATCTTAATTTAGCTTGTTCCATACTTTCATATGTTCCATCAAGTGGATTGAATTTAATTGGTGGGTAATAAATTTGAATACCAGGCCAGTATCCACCAAGAACGGGTGTTAAATCATCGTTTGCTGTTAATTTAGATAAATCTATTGCAGAAGTCATTTTTTATCTACCTTTCTTTTGTTATTTTGTGCTTTTTAATCACTGTTTGTAATTCTATTAGTTTATAGAATAAAACTGATGTGAAAGTTATACATTATTTAAAATGAATTGTTTTTATGTAAAAAAAAATAGTGTTTTAACTTAAGCTTAGATTCAAAAAACTTCAAAAAAAGCCTTAACTTAGGGAAAGTAAACTTAAAGAAGTGGTAAAATCAAGTCAAAATGATATGAAAAGCCATGAAAAATTAAGGATAAAAAATAATATAAATTTGCAAATTTGCAAATTCTTTTGCAAATTTACACATATTTGATAAATTTCGAAGAATTTGAAAAAATTTGAACTACCTATAATTCATCTAAAAAATAGAGAGTTTTAAAATGATTTTCTAAAAATGGTTTTGATACTATTTCAAAACTATCTTTATCTTTGTACATGTTAATATAAAATTCAAAATCTATATCTCTATTTTTTAAAGCTTCAATTGAAAGTAAAGTATCATTAATGCATCCTAGTTTCGAAGGAGTTATTAAAATACATTCACTATTAAATTCTTTTATTAAATCAATAATAAATAAATCTTCTTCTAAAGGAACCAGTAGTCCTCCAGCTCCTTCAATTATTAAAATATCACATAAAGAGGATAAATATTCTTTTTTCTCTTTTAAAAAAGATAAAGAAATTTTAGTATCTTCTTTTGCTACATAAGGAGCAGCAGGTAATTTAAATTGGTAAGGAACTACGTCATCAATAGATGCACAGAAAAGTGGATTTAATTGTTTAGTTAGTTTTAGCATTAAAGAACCATCAAGTGGTTCATCAATAACACCAGTTTCACAAGGTTTGAAATATCCAACTTTAAAACCTTGCTTTGCAAAATATTTTAAAAATTTTTCGCTTGCGTATGTTTTTCCTACATCTGTATTTGTAGCACTTATAAAAATTGATTTATTTTTGTAGTAATGTATCTCTTTATTCATATAATTTCTTTTTTGGTATAATATTTTCTATATTAAAAATAAGAATGATATTTTATCATAAAAAAGGTTTTAAGTGAGTAATGAGATTGAAATAGAATTAGATGATGATTTAGATTTACAAGAGCCAAAAAAATATAAAGTTTTTTTATTAAACGACGATTATTCAACAATGGATTTTGTTATTGATATATTAGTAAAAGTATTTAGAAAAAGTGTAGATGAATCAGCAGACATTATGTTAAATATACATAATAATGGAAGAGAAGTATGCGGCGTGTATACACATGAAATAGCAGCAACAAAAGTAAACCAAGTTAAAACATTAGCTAGAGAAAAAGGCTTTCCTTTAAAAGCTGTAATGGAAGAAGAATAAAATGATAAGTAAAGAATTAAGAAGTATTTTTTCACAAGCAGTTGCTTATGCAAAGAGTAGTAAACATGAATATTTAACAATAGAACATGTTTTTTTGATGTTACTACATGACGAATCTATAGAAAACTTATTTATAGATCTAGGCGTTGATTCAAATAAATTGTTTGAAGACACAAAAAAGTATATAGATGAAAATACACCAAAGTTACCTGCAGATACTGAAGATGAACCATTAGAAACAATATCTTTAACTTCTACAATTGAACATATGGTAGCACATACTCAAACATCAGGAAGAGGAAATGCTACTGTTGAAGATATGTTTGTCTCAATTTTAAAAGATGAGAAGTCTTATGCTCTTTATCTCTTAAAAACTTTAGGTATTCAAAGAATTGATATCTTAGAAGAAATTTCTCACAAAGAAGATGAAAGAGTAGAAGAAGTTGAGGATAATAGTAATAAAGTATTAGATAAAAATGCGAGTGAATTAGTTTCTGTTGCAAAAAAAGGTGATATTGATCCTGTTATTGGAAGAGAAAAAGAGATTTCAAGAGTTATTGAAATACTAAGTAGAAGAAAGAAAAATAATCCAATTTTAGTAGGTGAACC
>CAJQLJ010000044.1 GCA_905479135.1 uncultured Campylobacterales bacterium
GATTTCTTTGAATCGCATCAATATCACTATGCATATACTTAACTTTGATACCTAAATCACTATAATATGAAGCTAGTTCCTCTGCCATTTTTTTAGTTAAAACTGTAACTAAAACTCTTTCATCTTTAGCAATTACTCTTTTTATCTCATCATGTAGTTTTTCTACTTGATATTCTGAATCCATTATTTCAATTTTAGGTTCAATTAGTCCTGTTGGTCGTATAACTTGCTCTGCTACTACTGAGCTTAAATTAACTTCCAATTCATTTGGCGTTGCACTTACAAAAAGAAAACTAGGTGCTTTTTTAATAAACTCATCGAACTTTAAAGGTCTATTATCTAAAGCACTAGGTAGTCTAAATCCATAATCAACTAAAACTTCTTTTCTTGATCTATCAGCTGCATGCATTCCTCTAAACTGTGGAAGAGATACATGTGATTCATCAACTATAAGTAAAAAGTCTTCTGCTATTTGTTGAAAATAGTTCATTAAAGAGTATGGAGTTTCTCCTGGTTTTTGACCAGTTAAATGTCTTGCATAGTTTTCAATTCCCTTACACATTCCAGTACCTTCAATCATTTCTAAATCAAACTCAACTCTTTGTTTTAGTCTTTGATATTCAACTAACTTATCGTTTTCTTTTAAATTTTTAAGCCGTTCATCTAACTCTTCTTCTATTTGTTTAACAGCAACTGAAAGCTTATCATTTGAAACAACAAATGGATTAACTGAGTATATGATTACTTCTTTTAACTCTTGTGTTTTATTATTTGTTAGATATTCATGTTTTGTAACAGATTCAACCTCATCTGCAAAAAATTCAACTCTAATAAATTCGTCTTCATAATAAGCAGGATAAATATCAATAACATCACCATTTACTCTAAAATCAGATCTATCAAAAAACTTATCATTTCTTTTATATCCCATTTCTACAAGTTTAAGTAAAAGCTCCCTTTGCGAATATTCAAATCCAACTTCTAATCTTTGAACCATTGCTTGATATTCTTCAGGATTACCTAAACCATAATTTGCAGATACAGATGCAATAACAATAACATCATCAAAAGAAAGTAGCGATGCTGTAGTACTTAATCTTAATCTTTCTAATTCTTCATTTATAGAAGAATCTTTTTCAATAAATAAATCGCTTCTTGGAATATAAGCTTCAGGTTGATAATAATCATAATATGAAATGAAATATTCAACATGGTTATTAGGAAAAAACTGTTTAAATTCACTATATAACTGAGCAGCAAGTGTTTTATTATGAGTCATAATAAGTGTTGGTTTTTGAGTTTTTTCAATAACCTTTGCCATAGTATATGTCTTACCAGAACCAGTAACACCTAATAAAGTATTATATTGATTTCCTTCATTTATTGAATCACTTAGAGCTTTTATCGCATTTGGTTGATCACCTGCTGGACTGTAATCACTTATAACTTCAAATTTTCCGATTTTATTTTCCTTAGTAAAATATAATTATAAATTTTCTTTTAAAAATGTATGATTATTTAATTTGATATATTTATTATCACAACAAAGAGAAGGTATATTTATATATTTTTGATTTGCAAATTCATAAGTCTCACCTTGATGATAATGACCTTCTATAACTATATCTGTTTTGTAATTTTTTATTCTTTTATTTATTAACTTTTGAAAGTCTTTCATTTTATGACAAATGTTTTTTTCTAAAAGTGAAGATTCAATCTTCTTAGAAATAAAGCTATTTAAATCAATAATATTTAAAAATTTTAGTAAAAATGAATTTCTAATAATTGAACAATATAAGTCATATTTCCAATCTATAAAATTATCTCCATGTGAAAGAGAAATAGTATTCTCTTTGTATTTAGCTAATAATGGTTGATTATTTCTTTTTACAACTTTAATATTTGGAAATAGTTCTTGTAAATTATAATCATGATTTCCTTCTAAATAAATTATTTCAATATTCTTAGAAAGTTTATTTAGAAGTTCTATTACAGTTTTATTTTGTTTTATAAAATAAGCACTTTCACATGATAAAAAGTCAAAGTTATCGCCCATTAGAATAAGTTGCTTTGTTTTTATTTCGTCACTTTGCACTTTTTGCAAAAAGCTTAAAAACTGAATATTTTTTAAGTTATAGTGTGAATCAGCTACAAAAACTGAATTTTCTTGGATATTAAGGAACATAAGCGATTTTTGGTATTCCTTCATTTTCTTCAAACCCACACATTATATTCGCGTTTACAACAGCTTGAGAAGAGGCACCTCGAAGTAAGTTATCAATCGAAGAGTTGATAAAAAGTGCTTTACCATTTCTTGCTACAAAAATGTCACAGAAATTAGTACCTGCTACCATTTTTAAATCAACAGGAGTTTTTCTAACTCTTACAAACTCATTATTTGCATATGTGTCTTCTAAAATCTTTTCTACATCAATTTCATCTTTTAATGTTGCATATACAGAAACTAACATACCTCTTGTTACTGGAAGTAAATGAGGTACAAAGTTTATTTGAAATTCTTTGTTTTTTACTAATTTAATTTTTTCTTGAATTTCAGGCATGTGTCTATGTTTAAATGGATTATATGCATGAGAATTTTCATTTAAATTTACAAAATGTGCAACTTCACTTAATTTTTTTCCAGCACCACTAACACCTGATTTTGCATCAATAAAAATCTGGCTTTTATCTTCTATAAAATCAATAAAAGGTAATAGTGCTAGCAATGTAGCCGTTGGATAACATCCAGGATTTGCTACAAGTTTTGAGTTTTTAATATCATTTGCATAGTATTCAGGTAATCCATAAACAGAATCATTTATATGTTCTTTATCTTCATGAGAACAATAATGCTCTTCATAAGTATCAAGTTCAAGTCTGTAATCAGCAGATAAATCAACCACTTTTACATCAATTTCAAGTAACTCTTTTGCAAAAAACATAGATGTTTTATGTGGAAGTGCTAGAAATGCTATATCAGCAACTTTAGCTACTTCTTTTGCATTTGCCTTTGAGACATCAATATTTACAACATCTTTTAAAGAAGGATGTAAATCTTGAACATTCTGTTCTCCTGTTGAGTTTGCGATATATGTGATATTAAATTTTGGATGAGTTAATAAAAGTTTTATAAGCTCTAAACCAGTATATCCACTAGCTCCAATAATCGCTACATTCATTATAAATCCAACTCTTTATAAGCAATACTTAAAATCTCGTAAGTCTTCGTACCACCTGGTAATGTAGCTTTTACTTCATCACCCTCTTCTTTTCCAAGAAGTTGTTTAGCTAATGGAGAGTTAAAAGAAATCAAACCTTTTTCAGCATGTGATTCAACTCCACCAACAATTGAATAAGTAAACTCTTCATCATTATTTACATCAACAATTTCAATAGTTGAACCAAAGCTTACTCTTGTATGTGGAAGTGTTGATGGATCTATAATTACAGCTTTTGAGATAATTGCACCAAGTTCAGCTATTTGTACATCAATTAGTTTTAATTTATCTTTTGCTGCATGGTATTCAGCATTTTCTTTTAAGTCACCTAATTGTCTAGCTTCATCAAGTTCAATTACTGTTTCAGGTCTCTCTTTTGATTTTAAAAAATCTAATTCTCCTGTAATTTTTTCGTATCCGACATTTGTCATGGGCTCTTTATCCATCAACATCTCCAATCATTAATTTATGATATAATAGCGAAAATTTTTAAAAGAGTAGTTTATATGAAATATGATAGAACAAAAAAGCTTTTTGGCGACGAAGTATTTGATAAATTTCAAGATACAAAACTAATACTACTAGGAGTTGGTGGCGTTGGAAGTTTTGCTTTAGATGCACTTTATAATACTGGAATTACAAATATCACTATTGTAGATTTTGATACATATGAAGAGTCAAATATGAATAGACAATTAGGTAGTGTAGGAAATATCGGACGAATAAAAGTAGATGCTTTAAAAGAAAAATACCCTAATGTTACTGCTATAAATGTAAAAATTACACCCCAATGGATTGATGACTTTGATTTTTCATCTTATGATTATATTTTAGATGCAATTGATGATATAAAACCAAAGGTTCATTTGATTCAAAGACATTATAAAAAAATTATCACAACTAGTGGAAGTGCTAAAAGAATAGATCCAAGTAAAATAGAATATAAATCTATTTGGGATACTTTTAATGATCCATTTATTAGAAAAATAAGAACAGAACTAAAACAAAAGGGATTTAAAAAAAAGTTTAAAGTGATATTTTCATCTGAAAATCCAAATTGTGTAGAAAAAGGAAGTTTTGAAGCAGTTACTGGTTCATTTGGATTGATGATGGCATCTATAACTGTGCAAAAGATACTTAATAAAAAAGATAAATAAGAAATTATTAAAAGACAGTAAAACTAAACTAGAAGTAGTACTTCTAGTTTTCTTATTTATTTTATATCTAACCACTCTTTAAAATCTTCTATTTGTTTTTTTGTTTGTTCTGTTGATGTTCCACCAAGTGATGTTCTTGCATTCATAGAGTTTCTTAAATCCAAATACATTACAATTTCTTCATCTATATCTTTGATTTCAATATTAGATTCTCTAATTTCATCAACTGTTAATTCACTAATATCTTTATTTAAACTATTAGCTTTTTCTACTACATCTTTAGTAATATAATAAGCTGTTCTAAAAGGCATGTTTTGTTTTTGAACTAAAAAATCAGCTAAATCAGTTGCACTTAAGTGGCCTATTTTACATGCATTTTCCATTTTATCTGTATTTACAATCATAGTTTTAATAACTTCATTTAAAATCTTTAATGAGATTTCAATAGTCTTAACAGAATCAAAAACACCTTCTTTATCTTCTTGTGTGTCTTTGTTATAAGCTAATGGTAAACCTTTCATAACTGTTAGAAGTGAAATCAAGTTTCCATATACTCGTCCAGTTTTTCCTCTTAAAAGTTCAGGTACATCAGGGTTTTTCTTTTGTGGCATAATTGAAGAAGTTGTTGCATACTCATCACTCATTCTTACAAATTGAAACTCATAAGATGACCAAGTTACTAGCTCTTCTGAGATTCTTGATACGTGCATCATTGAAGTTGCAATATTAAATAAAATCTCTAAAGCAAAATCTCTATCTGAAACTGTATCCATAGCATGAGAAGTTGGTGCTTTAAATCCTAATTTATCAGATGTACTTTGTCTATTTATATTATGTGGTGTTCCAGCAAGTGCAGCTGAACCTAAAGGTGAGTAGTTATTTCTCTCATACGAACTTTCAAATCTCTCTAAATCTCTTTTAAACATATTTGCATAAGCTAATAAATGATAACCAAAGTTAAGAGGTTGTGCGTGTTGTAAGTGTGTCATACCTGGAATTAAAGTTTCAGTATGTTTAGAAGCTACATCTACAAAAGTATCTACTAGTTGTTTTAACAAATCTTTAATACTTAATGATTTTTCTTGTACATATAATCTAAAATCAGTTGCGACTTGATCATTTCTACTTCTTGCTGTATGAAGTCTTTTACCAGGTTCACCTATGATTTCAGTAAGTCTATTTTCAACTGCCATATGTATATCTTCATAAGCAAGTGAAAATTCAAATTTTCCTGATTCGATTTCTTCTTTTACTTGTAATAATCCATCTTCAATTGATTTTTGTTCTTCATTTGTTAAGACACCTTGTTCACATAACATTTGTGAATGAGCAATTGAACCTTTTATATCTTGAGAATAAAGTTCTTTATCGAACATAATTGAAGCATTAAATTCATCAAGAATTTGTGCATTTGTGTTTTTTAATATTTGATTATTTTGATTTGACATCTATCTTCCTATGTAGTAATAAGCTTTAATTTCGCGTATTATAACATAAGTGATATTATTTAAAAGCAGAGACTTTATGAAACTATGATTTTAATAATATTAGCTAAAAGCATAAAAACTAAAACTATAATTAATACTTTTTTAATGAACTTTTCACCACCTTTAATAGCATAATGACTTCCCGTCCATGAACCAGCCATATTTGCTAATGCCATAGGAAGTGCAATCATCCATAAAACTTTTCCAGCTGTTACAAAAGCAATTGCTGAACCTAGATTTGTAGCTAAATTCAGAGGTTTTGTTGAAGCAGTTGAAATAATATAATCCAAATGCAAAAACTTTTTCATAGAAATTGTCATATAAGTACCAGTACCAGGTCCAAGTAGGCCATCATAAAATCCAATAGGAGCTGTTGCTAATACAATATTTTTTTTTGTTAATTTAGTGTTCTCTTCTTTTATATCTTTACTTTTTTTGAATAAAAAGAGTAAAGCAATTGGAATAGATATTAAAATAGCCCATTGTATAATTTCATCAGATAAAAACATAACTAATTCACTTCCAATATAAGAAGCAATTAAACAAGGAATTATTGCAATACTAACAACTTTAAACGATATCTTTTTGCTGAGAAAGTATTTTAAAGTAGCTATTGATACACCAAATAAACTAGCCATTTTATTTGTTGCTAGTACAAAAACAGGAGGTATACCACTTAATAATAGTACTGGTACTTGTACCATTCCACCGCCACCAGCAATTGAATCAATATATCCTGCAATAAAGCCTGTAATAATAAAAATAATGATCCATGTAGTTGTTATGTCTTCTAAAAATTCCATATATGTTCTTTATTGTTTTTGAAAGTATAACTAAAATAGTGTTGATTATTATTTTAAAGATACAAACAATACAAACAACACCTACAAAATAACTTGAAAAAATCATAAAATCTTAAATGAAAATATTTATACTTTACCCTAATCAACTTTTTAAAAATATTGAAATACTAAAAAATACAAAAGTACTTTTAGTAGAAGATCCATTATTTTTTACCCAATATAATTTTCATATACAAAAGTTAGTACTTCACCGTGCTAGTATGAAATTTTATGAAGAGTACTTAAAAGAAAAAAATATTACAGTTGAATATTTTGAAGATGAGTCATATTTAGAAGAATATAAAAATGAAGAAATTTGTATCTATGATTTATTTGATAATTATTTAGAAAAAAAAGTTTATACAAACTTTACTAATATCACAACATTTAAAAATCCAAATTTTATAAATCCTGATGATTCAAATAAATTAATGCACAATTTCTATAAAAATAGAAGAAAAGAATTAGATATTTTTATGGAAAATGGAAAACCTCTTCATGGAAAATATAGTTTTGATAGTGATAATAGAAAAAAACTTCCAAAAGGTATAAAGATACCTCCTACTTTTAGTTATGATAATAAATATGTAAAAGAAGCAAAAATTTATTGTAAAAAGTTTAAAACTATAGGACTTATAAGTGATGATTTTTACTATCCTACAACTTTTGATGAAGCAATAATTCAACTTGAATACTTTATTAAAGATAAGTTTACAAACTATGGTGACTATCAAGATGCAATAACAAAAGTTGATAATGAGTATTTTTTATTTCACTCAAATATTTCAAGCTCTTTAAATATTGGTCTTTTAGATTTAACACAGCTAATACAGAAAACAGTAACAACAGATGTTCCTTATAATGCTAAAGAAGGTTTTATAAGACAAGTGATTGGCTGGAGAGAATTTATGCTACGAATTTATAAAGACAATGGTACCCAATTACGAAGTTCGAATTTTTTTGAGTTTAAAAATGAAATACCGCTAAAAATACTTGAGGGAAAAAGTGGAATTACTCCTTTAGATGACTGTATTAAAAAGTTAAATCAAAGTGCATATAATCATCATATAGAAAGACTAATGATTCTAGGGAATTTGTTTTTGTTACTTGAAATAAAACCAAATTCTGTTTATGAGTTTTTTATGAAATATTATATTGATGCTTACGATTGGGTTATGATTGGAAATGTGTATGGAATGAGTGGATTTAGTGATGGAGGAAGTATCACAACTAAGCCGTATATTTCTAGTTCTAATTATATTATCAAAATGAGTGATTATAAAAAAAGTGAAGATTGGAGTCCAATTGTTGATGCTTTATACTGGAGATTTTTATATAAATATTCAAATAAATTTGCAAAAAATCCTAGAATGAAAATGCAAATAGCACTTTTAAATAAAATGCCCGAAGAAAAATTAAAAAATCATTTACAAATATCAAATGATTTTATGAAGAATCTATTTATTACAAATTGATATATTTTTAACTGCTAAGAATATTTTTTACTAAAATAAGAGTATGAAAACAGATATTTATGAAAAAATGGAAATTCTTAGTAATAGTGCAAAATATGATGTATCTTGTTCATCAAGTGGTGTTGAAACTAACTTTAAAAAAGGAGAGTTAGGGGCTACTCATACAAGTGGCATTTGCCATAGTTATACGCCTGATGGAAGATGTATATCATTACTTAAAGTATTACTTACGAATATATGTATTTATGATTGTGCTTATTGTATAAATCGAGTATCAAACGATATACAAAGAGCTGTATTCACGCCAAGAGAATTAGCAGATATCACTATAAACTTTTATAAAAGAAATTATATTGAAGGGCTTTTTTTAAGTTCTGGTATTGTAAAAACTGAAGATCATACAATGACTTTAATATTAAAAGCTTTAAAGATTTTGCGCCATGAGTATAAATTTAATGGATATATACATGTAAAGCTGATACCTGGAAGTAGTATGGAATTAGTAGAACAAATAGTAAAATTAGCAAATAGAGTAAGCTCAAATATCGAACTACCAAGTGATAAATCATTAAAATTACTAGCTCCAAATAAAACAAAAGAAAAAGTGCTTCAACCTTTAAAATACGCACGAGATTTAAGTCTAGAAAAGAATCAAAAACCAATTGGTATGAGTACACAGTTAATTATTGGAGCTACACCTGAAAGTGACAAAGATATATTAAAACTAAGTTCTGCTTTATATGATAAAGCTTTATTAAAAAGAGTTTACTATAGTGCTTATATTCCTGTTAATGATGATAAGAACCTACCTTCGGTTATTTCCAAACCACCAATGTTAAGAGAGCATAGACTTTATCAAGCAGATTGGTTACTAAGGTTTTATGACTTTACATGGGATGAGATTGTAAATGATGAATTTCCTAATTTAGATGAAGATTTAGATCCAAAAGCATTTTGGGCAATAAATAATCTAAAATATTTTCCAATGGAAATAAATACAGCTTCAAAGGAAGAACTATTAAGAATCCCTGGAATTGGAGCTAGGGGTGTGTTTAAAATTTTGAAAGCAAGAAGGTTTAAAAGACTAAGCTTTCATGATTTAAAGAAATTAAAAATTTCTATAAAAAAAGCAAAATATTTTATCACTTGCGGTAAAGAATTTCAAAAAGAAATCCCATTTTATAAAGAAAATATAAGAACAGCACTTATAAAACCAGCACCAAAACAAATAATCCAACAGCCATCACTGTTTGATCTAAGTTCTATTACTGGCGAAATATGATTTTAATTTATGATAACTCTTTTGAGGGTTTTTTGTCATTAGTATATGATGTTTTCTATCAAAAATTAAAGCCTTTAAAAATTCACAAAGAACTTCCAAATGAAATGCTATTTGAGGAGATACACTTTATAAAAACAAATGAAGAAAAATATACAAAAGTTTTGAAGGCTATCAAATCAAATTTTTCAAAACAGAGTATAGAAAAAATACTAAATATATTTATATGTGACTCAAAGAATTTTGAAATGCATTTATTAGAATATATTATTCTTGGATTTAAAAGTAAAGAAGAACTTTTAAATATAAATAATTCTTGTGTTTTTTATCTTACTAGCTTAGAAAAAGAACTATTTAAAAATGTTCATAAGATGTATGCTTTTATAAGGTTTGAAGAGCTTGAAGATGGTAGTTTATATGGAAAATTAGAATGTAAGTTTAATGTAGTGTTTTTTTTAGCAAAACATTTTTTAAAAAGATTTAATAATCAGAACTTCATAATCCATGATATAAATAGAAAATTAGCTTTTATAAAAGTTGATAATAATTCTTCGATTCAAAAAGTAGCAGACTTCGAGGATCCTAACTATTCAGAAAATGAAGAAAAATTCCAAAAACTTTGGAAGAGCTTTTTCAAAGGTGTAACAATTAAAGAAAGAATAAATCTAAAACTTCAACAAAACCAAGTTCCTTTGATATATAGAACATATATGAGTGAGTTTAACTAATTTAAACTTCTGATATAAAGATTTATAAAAGTAAAAAGGCTCATGCATAAGCACGAGCCTTTTCTAAAATACTAATAATTGATTATATTTTATTTATAGAGTTTTATTAAATTGGTAAAACTCTTAAGTTTTCGTCAATTTTTTGTTGTAATACAGATTCGATTGCATATAAAGTTCCAGTAGACCCAGACGAACATCCTGAACATGAACCTAAGTATCTGATATATAAATCATAATGAGGAATATTTTCTTTAATGTCAATAATTTCCATATTTCCACCGTCCATTAATAACATTGGTCTAATATCTTCATCTAATACTGAATCAATAGCTTTAATTCTTTGAACTAAAGTCATTTTATCAAATGTTAATTCACCAGATTCAGAAGCATCAGCTGCATCTTTCATTTTAGACTCTTCCATTTGTGATCTTGTATCTGTTAAAATATCAACTAAATAATGTTCCATCTCTTCATGACCACCAGGCTTAACACATGATTTACAAAAAGCACCTGCTTTTGTAAAGTCAGTGATTTGCTCAACAGTTGTTAAATCATTGATTTTAATAACTTCTTGAAGTGTTCCTAAGCTTACTCTAGCACATTCACATACAATAACCTCAGTTTCAAAAGATTCCATATCAACACCTTTGTACTCAGATGCAGCTTTTTTTATAACATCATAAGCCATAACAGAACAGTGCATTTTTTGAGGTGGAACAGCTGGAGTATCTGGATTATCTCTTAATGCTTTCTCAACATCAATATTTGTAATTTTAACAGCTTCATCAACAGTTTTACCAACACATAATTCAGCCATAACATCAGAAGATGCAATTGCAGTACCACATCCAAAAGATTTGAATTTTGATTCTTCAATAACGTCAGTTTTTTCATTTACAGCCCAGTATAATCTTACTGCATCACCACATGATTCAGCACCAAAGTCAGCAACAATTAGTTTTGTTCCTAATTCTTTAGCTCTTTCTTCAGTAATTTCACCTTGATGTTGAGGGCTATTCATTCTATTTACAACTTGATTTGAATA
>CAJQLJ010000045.1 GCA_905479135.1 uncultured Campylobacterales bacterium
GAAAAAAAGAAGTTTGATTTATATGTAAAGGGTACAAACTTTCAAATAAATATTTGGAAGGCCTTATTAAATATACCAAATGGAACAATTACAACTTATCAAGATATAGCAAATAGTATCAATAAACCAAATGCTGTAAGAGCAGTTGCAACTGCTATTGGTTCAAATCATATTGGATACTTAGTACCATGTCATAGGGTATTAGCTAAATCAGGTGCTATGAGTGGTTACAGATGGGGGATAGAGCGAAAGAAAATACTAATTGCTTATGAAGCAATAAAAAACAATATAAAATAAACGTGTTTACTAAAAGAACCACTCTTCTAGTAAACATATATATATTAAATTACTTTTTAATTAAAGGTAGTTTATTTATTAAATTTTCACAATATTCCCATTGAGTCAAAGTATCCTTCCACTCTTGTGGAATTGCATCTATTCCTCTATATGCTCCAAGAACCATACCAATTGCAATCGATCTTGAAGCATTATCTCCACCTACCATTGCATTTGCTTGTAATGCCTTTTTTAGACCATTCTCATCTTCGGCATACTTAAGTATAAAGTAAACACTTCCAGGAAGAGTACCTTCTGTAGGACTTGCTTTCCCAACTTTAATAGGTTCACTTCTCCCTACATCCCACAATCTTGCCATTGAAGTAATAGCCAAGTCATCACAAAACTGTTCTTTTGATAAATCTGAGTTTTCATTAATTGATTCTTCATACTTTTCTATTGCTTGTTTTACTTTAGTTTCAAAGAAACCTCCCATTAAAATAGCAACATCTTCTATTGCACTTCTTGGCTTCTCTCCTCTTAAAACTCTATGTGTTACTCTTGCAAAAAATTCACCTCCGCCTAAAGCATGTACATCTTTATGAGTAAACATAGCTTTTCTAGCAACATCAACTATCTCTTCTTCAGTTTCATAGTATGAATGAGCAGCAATATGTCTAATCGCTGTTGCATTTGAAATACCACCAAGATATTGTACTGGTGTTCCATTCTTAACTTGTGAGTATGTTTCTTTTGTCATTGTACAAATCCAAGAACCCCAAGTATGCTCTAATCTATTCATCCAATGAGGAAGTAATGGTGCTACTTCAAAAGCTCTAGGAGGATTTGAAATACTTGCTAGGTGTTCAAGTATTAGAATATTGTAATCACCATAATCAGTTGTTCCTCCAGCACTTTTTCCTGGATGATAGTTACGTTGTCCCCAACCAATACCATGAGTCTCACCACCCATCATCTCTCCAGGACTCATAAACTTTTCTATAGGTTTATTGCCATAGGCTTTGTATATCTTTTTTGCATCATACTCATAATGAGAACCCAAACATAATGCATCGCCTACAATTGCTGCAAAAAATGCACCTTTTAATTTCTTTTCATCAGGTGTCTCATTAACTTTACTTTTTAATTCTTCATTCATATTTTATTCCTATTTATTTAATTTATACATTATAACTTATTTTCTTTATGATAAAATTCATTCATGAGAGAATATAAAATACAATCTAAAGAGATAATACTAACAACTACAATTGATACGCCATTAGGACAGATGTTTGCAGCAGCTTCAAAAAAAGGGATTGTAATGCTTTGCTTTTTTACCCCTTTTAATATTGAAGCTAGAATTGATATTTTAAAAAAAAGTTTTCATACAGATGTTATTCCATCTGAATGTGAATATTTTGATACTTTAAGAACTCAATTAGAAGAGTACTTTAACAAACAAAGAACAACTTTTGAACTACCTATGCAATTATTAGGTTCTACATTCCAAATACAAGTATGGAAGGAACTTTTAAATATTCCTTATGGAGAAATAAGAACATTTACTAATATAGCTTCAAAAATAGAAGGGCTTAGATCAAAAAAAGCACTAGAAAGTCCTCTTGCTCAAAATATGCTAAATATTATAGTACCTTGTCATAGAGTAGAAAAAGATGATGGAACCTTAAATGTTTATGCAGGTGGAGATAATAAGAAAGAATTTTTATTAAAGCTAGAAAGGAAGTAGATGAATTTAATTGCATTACAAATTAAAACAAGCCAAGATTTTACAAAAAACCTTGAAGACTTAAAAGAATTAATTATAAGGTGTCCTAAAGATTCAATTATTCTAGCACCTGAAATAGTATTAAGTGGCTTTTGTTATACTAAAATGCAAGAAGCAGCAGATTTTTCAATTATGGCAATTAAACAAATAAAAAAGCTTGCTTTAAATAAAACAATTGCTCTAACACTTATTACTAAAAAAGATGATAAGTTCTTTAATACCCTTTATATATTTGATAAGCAAGAAATTATTCATACCCAATCAAAAGTAAAATTATTTCCTTTGGGAAATGAACCTGAAAACTTTAGTGCTGGCCATAAAGAAGATATAAAAATAATAGAAATAAATGGTGTAAAAATAGCAACACTAATTTGCTTTGAATTAAGATTTCCAGAGTTATGGCAAAAAGTTTTAGGTGCTGATATTATTTTAAATCCAGCAATGTGGGGAATAAAAAGAAAAGACCATTATGAAACTATTTCTAAATCTCTTGCACTAGTAAATCAATGTTTCGTACTTGCTGCAAATAGTGCTGATTTAAATATGGCAAAAGGCAGTGCTATAATTTCACCATATGGAGATGTCTTTAAAAATGACGAGGAAGAGATTATATTAAAAAAGATTGATTTAGATGAAGTTTCAAAAGTACGAAAATATATAAATATTGGGTTATAAAAACAATATAATGAAAATAGAATAAATTTTTAGTCTATTTTCATTGCAGATTTAATATCTTCAAACTCAACACCATTTTTTTTAGCTAAAAGTGCGATGTTTATAATTCTTACAATGTGGTTTGGTATTAATTTATATGTTGTAAATGTTGTTGCTTTTACACCTATTTCTTCAGCAAAACTTCTTTGTGAAGTAAAGCCAATTTCTCTAATTAGTTTTTTAAATTCTTGTTTTTTCACTATTGATATATCTCATTAAATGTTTTCGGAATTATAATAAGGACTAACTAAATACTAAATTAAAAATTACCATACAAATATCAAATAATAAGAAATTTGACAAATAGTTTGATTTAATATATACTTCGCACCTTAATTTAAGATAAAACAAAGGAAATTTTATTGAGCTTTAAAATTTTATTATTGATAATACTATTTATAACAAATATTTTTGCATCGAATTTTAATGCAAAGAAATTAACTTCACAAGATATAAAAATGTTAAAAGAGATAAAAAAACAAGGTAAAAAATATGGCCTTAGCTATTCATTAATGGCAATTGCTATTAAAGAATCATCAATTGGAAAATACCTTATAAATGTAGACAGTAAAGATTACGGATTATATCAGGCTAATATAAAAACTGTTTTGAGTAGACAAAAAGCAAAAAACACACCTTGGAATAGAAATAAATATGCGATGAGATTAATTTCTGATTTTCAATTTGCAACAAATAATGCAATTGAAGAATTAGTTTACTGGAAGAAAGTTCATAAAAATGATTGGAAAAAAGTTTGGAGTAGTTATAATGGTGGATGGAAATATAATAGTAAAAAAGCTAAAAACTATTCAAGAGACATAGCAATAATTATTAAGAGACTTAAAAGAGTAAACGTATAATTTTTATTTAGCTTCTTCATCTTTATTTTCAACTTCTTTGCTATAAGCTGTTTCTTTTCCTTGTTCTAAAACTTGTGCTTGTTCAATCCATTGATTGTTTTTTACATATCCTGGTAATGAAAGAAATTCTTCAATCCAATCACAATTATTATTTGACCATGAAGCAATTTGATTAAAATGAAAAATACCCAGATTATTTAAACCCTTTTCAATTTTTAAATCAATACCTTTAATTTTTATAAGTTTATCTTTTCCTGAAGGTCTAGGAGAACTTAAAATTAATGGCTTATTATCAACATTTGAATTCTTTCTAAAAATTGGATTAACACTAGATTTTGATTTATTAGAATCTGAATTATTTAGACTATCAAGTTTTTTAGAAGGTTTATACGAACTTCCACTATTTTTACCGATTAAATATCCAATTATCATTCCTATTATTGCTGCAATTAATAAATTAACAACTATTAAAGATGCTATTTCAATCATTTTACTTCCCCTATAATAAACTCTACTCTTCTATTAATTTCAGATCGGCCTTGTAAATCATTTTTCACAATAGGAAAATCTTCACCATAACCAACTGCTTTTATTCGTTTAGGATTTACTCCTAATGACATTAAAGTAGTTTTAACATTGTTTGCTCTATCTTGAGATATCTTATTATTTATAGAGGCTTTACCTATAGAGTCAGTATGCCCTGCAATTTCTATTTCTAGCCTACTGTCACTTAATAAAATTGTTGCTATTTTTTTTATGAGTTCTTTTGATTTTACTGTAATTTTAGTGCTTCTTTTTTCAAAAGTAATTTTATTATCAGATGACAATTCATTAATAGTATTTTGTACATCTTGTACAAGTTTAGATTTATTATCTAAATCATCTACGATAGGAATTGTCTTTTCTAATTTATTTAACCTATCTTCAGGTTTAATATTCTTATCGTTTTCTAATATAATTGTCTGATTTTGAATTTTATCAATAATTTTTTCTGTTTTAGATTGAAAAGGTTCTTTTACAAGAGTAATTATAGTGAGCTTACTTTTTTTAATAATAGAGTCTAATAAAGATCTAAATTTAGAATCTTTTAATTCACCTTCTAGTAAAACTTCTCCATTTACAATTGATAATTTTGATCCATCTATAAAAAGTTCTTTAAATGGATCTATTATTAAAGTCAATTTATTTACTAATAAATTGTCAATAATTATGTTTTCTTTAAATACATATTTACCATTTCTATTTATATTTAATAAATCTAAAATAATCTTGGCTTGATTTTCATCCTTAAAAACACCATTCATTGAGATTATTCCATTATTTTTTACTAGTTCTAATGACAGGTATTCTTTTGTTAATTCATTATTATTTAAATCATTTAAACCTAATTCATTTAAAATAGTACTTTTAAATTCATTTATTTTGAGTATTATTTTGTCTGCATATTCTCCAAACATAAAATCTTCATTGCTAAAACTAATCGCGTAATTTTTTTCAACAGTAGAGATTGTTTTGTAATTAAAAGTAGATACAGAATAAGCAATAAGAATTACTAATGCAATAAATAAAAAGAAGATTTTTTTTGCTAAAGGCATTAACAATCCTAGTATATTTAATAATTTCTGTACATAAATTTCTTAGTCTAAAAGAACAATTAATACATCTAAGTTTATTTTAACCTTTTTATGTAAATAAAACAAGTTTTATTAATTTATAAAGTAAATTATTCTGATAATAAATCAATCCAAAAATATTTTGCATTACTTTTTGTTTCAATAGCTTTCCAACCGTATGTTATTGAATGATACTGTAGCTTATTATCAATAACTTTAAAAGTCATTTCTTTTGAACATTTAACTCCAAGTATCTCTGTAAAATTAATATATGAATAATTTTCCTCAAAATCTATTGAATAAGAAAAGTTCTCTAAATCTTCAAATAAAAATTTCAAAAAAATTTGTGTTTTTTCTTTTATCATTAATATTATCCTTTTATATTAGATATTGTACTGTATTTGTATCATATTAAATTAAAATTACTCTTTGAAAATAAAAATTTTTTTGATAGAATTTAATAAAAGGAATTATTATGAAATTTATATTTATATTTTGTTTAGTAGTAAGTTCTGTTTTTTCTTCACCTCCTGAAGAATTTGACAAAGATCAATATCTAGTTGGTGAACAAATATTTGATAATAAATGTAGCTCATGTCATGTTAAATCTATGGACATTGGTCTTTTAATGAATAATTTTATTGAACATGATAATAAAGTTCTAAATCTTTTAGCCCCAACAGGAAATGAAATCTCATTTAGATTAAAAAGCCAAATTGGTAGTAAGGATGATGTAGAATTTCAAATTGAAGAAGTTACAGATTTTGTAAAAGATTACTTAATCAATCCAGATAAAGCTAAAACCGTATGCTTAGAGGGAGTTATTAAACACTTTGATACTATGCCTACTATGAAAGGAAAAGTTACAGAACAAGAGATGGAAGATGTAACATTTTTCTTATATTTTTTAGAAGGTTGGAATGGTATTAATAAGTATTATGAAAAAGATGAATTCTAAATATGTTAGATAAGTCTAGACTTCAAAGCTTGTAATCTTTGAAGTCTAAAATAGATTTTTTCTCAAAAGATTATATTCTAAAAATCGTCGAAGTCAATACTACCTTTTGAATAATTAACAACATTTCCTTCAAAGAAGTTTGTTCTTTGATCATTAAATGATGCATAACCATCAACCCATGGAATAGGGTGTTTTACATTATATTCTGGTTTATAACCAACTGCATCTAATCTTTTATCAGCAAGATATTGAATATATTGTTCAATAATCTTATCTGTAAATCCTAAGATTTGTCCTTGTGTAATATATGAACCCCAAGAAGATTCAAGTTCAACTGCCTTTCTGAACATTACACGAACTTTTTCTTCTAGTTCGGGCGTAAATAAATCAGGTCTTTCTTTTCTCACTGAGTTAATCATATTTTGGAATAATAAAAGATGTGTAACTTCATCACGCTGAATAAATCTAATCATTTGCGAAGAACCTAGCATTTTTCCAGATTTTCCAAGAGCATACATCCCAGCAAAACCTGCATAGAAGTATAAACCTTCTAAGATCTGATTGGCGAATAAAGCAAGTAATATTTTTTCATCATTAATATCTTCTCCATCTGCTGTTAAATTTTTATATGTATCTGCGATAAAATTGTTTTTTTCTCGAAGTTTTACATCATTTTTCCACATATTATAAATCTCATCTGTATTATCAGAAATAGACTCAACCATAACTGCATAAGATTTTGAGTGATTAGCTTCTTCATATGATTGTCTTGAAAGGCAGGCATTTACTTCAGGAGCTGTTATATATGGGTTTATATTATCCATTAAGTTGTTAGTTTGTAATGAATCCATAAAAATTAATTGTGACAATACTAAATCATACATTCTTTTTTCAGGAGCAGTAAGATATTTATAATCTTTTGCATCTCCTGTCATTTGTACCTCTTTAGGAAACCAAGTATTTCCTTCCATAGTATCCCAAAGATTTAGTGCCCATTGGTATTTCATCTTTGTAAAGTTGATCATACCGTCACTATCTCCACCAAATATTCTTCTATCATTTAAATTTTCTTTCGAATCTGGGTTATATATTACTTTTCTTTCCATAGGAACCTCTATATTTTATTCAATTTTTTTATAATTTTTAACAGTTTATCTTATTGACAACCTGAACATTCCATACTTCTATCTTCTACGTCATTACTAGCTTCTGGAGATTGTGATCTTAAATAATATGTTGATTTTAAACCTAACTTCCAAGCTAATATATAAATATCATTTAAGTATTTACCACTAGCTTTGTCTAAACTCATAAAAATGTTTGTACTTTGACCTTGATCTATCCATTTTTGTCTTATTGCAGCTGCTCTTATTACTTGTAATTGATCAATTTCAAAAGCAGGTGTATAATAAGACCATGTTTCTGGATTCAGTTTTGGAACAACAACTGGAATTAAACCTGATAAATTTTCTTCAAACCATTTTCTTTTGTATACTGGCTCAATAGCTTGTGTAGTACCTACCAAAATAGAAATAGATGATGTAGGTGCCACTGCCATTAGGTAACCATTTCGCATACCATTTGCTTTAACTTCTTCTCTTAATACATCCCAATCATACGCCGCATCAAATAAATCTTTATCAACAAGTGCATTTACAGCTTGAGGTGCATGATCATGAGGCATAATACCAGCAGACCACTTAGAACCTTCAAACGTAGGATATAAACCTTTTTCAACACCTAATTTAGATGAAGATGAAATTGCATTATATGAAATTGCTTCCATTATTGAATCAATTTTTTTAAAGTGCTCAGCTGATCCCCATACTAATTTATTAGAAGCTAGCATTTCAGCTTCACCCATAACACCAAGTCCAATTGATCTTGATTTTAAGTTTGTAGCCTTTACTTTTCTTAAAGGATAAAAATTTAAATCAATAACATTATCAAGCATTCTAACAGCAATAGGAACTACTCTTTCAATATCTTCTTTTGTATTAATTCTAGAAAGATTTACAGAAGCCAAGTTACAAACAGCAGTATCACCATCTATTTTTTCTTTCTCAACTATAAATATTTTTTTACCACCAATAGAATCTAGTGCAGTAATTTTATTAGCTTTCTTCTCAATTCCACCATCAACTATTACTAAATCATCTTCTTCATAAGTAGAAATTGATCCATCATTAAATTCTATTTTAATTTTATAATGATTTGGATTCGTATTTTGGAAAATTTCAGTACAAAGGTTTGAAGATCTAATATGTCCAACATGTGAATTTGGATTTGCTCTATTTGCATTATCTTTAAAACAAAGGAAAGGTGAACCTGATTCAAAGTAAGATGTTAAAATCTTTTTCCATAAATCTTTTGCTTTCATTCTATCTTTAGTGATAGATTCATCTTTCTCATAAGCTTCATATCTTTCTCTAAATGCATCACCATGAAGTTCAGATAAATCTTTTACTTCATAAGGGTCAAATAATGTCCAATAAGAATCTGCTACAACTCTTTCCATAAAAACATCTGTAATCCATAAAGAAGGGAATAAATCATGAGCCCTTCTTCTTTCTTCTCCTGAGTTTTTCTTTAAATCAATAAAATCAACAATATCCATATGCCAAGGCTCTAGATAAACAGCAATTGCCCCTTTTCTAGTACCTAATTGATCAACAGCTAAAGCAACATCATTTGTGATTTTTAAAAATGGCACTGTTCCACCTGCTGCACTTTTATGATTATCAATAACACCACCAAGTGCCCTAACTTGATTCCAATCCCAACCAATACCACCACCATATTTAGATAATAGTGCCATTTCATGATATGAATCAAAAATACCTTCAATATTATCAGGACTAGATCCGATATAACAAGAAGAAAGTTGATGTCTATTTGTTCTTGCATTTGATAAAGTAGGAGTTGCTAACATTACTTCAAATTTAGAAACTACATCATAAAACTCTTTTGCTTTTTGTTGTTTGTCTTCTTCATCCTGTGCAAGGAATATAGCAATTGCCATAAACATTTGCTGTGGTAATTCAATTGGATCACCTTTATTATTTTTGATTAAATATCTATCATATAATGTTTTTATACCAAGGTAATTAAATAAGTAATCTCTTTGGGGTTTTATATAATCATTTAAATCATCTAAATCAAAACCTTCACCTAAATTTGGAAGTAGTCTTCCTGCATCTTTTCCATATTGAATATAATCTTTAAAATGACAATAAGGCTCACCTTTAATACCATGTGTAGCTTTTCCAACTTTATGATACAAATCAAAAATGAAAAGTCTTGCTGCTGTAAATGTCCAGTTTGGAACATCAATATCAATTTTTTCAACCGCTGTTTTAATAAGTGCATCTTGAATATCAGAACTACTCATTCCATCAATAAATTTGATTTGAGAGTCTAGCTCTAATTCACTTTGAGATACTCCATCTAAGCCTTCAGTTGCAGCAATACTCATCTTTTGAATTTTAGTAATATCTAAAACTTCTTTACGACCATTTCTTTTTTCAATCATAATTGCCATATTTAACTACCTTTATTTTTTTTGTATTTGCTAATTTAAATTTACTTGAATACTCTTTTGAAAATTGCACTAACATTTTTAGTGTAATATTCAAAATTAAAACATTCTCTAATTTCTTTTTCAGATAATGAGTTAGCTAACTCTTCATCTGCTAATAAATACTGTAAGTATAAAGACTCACCTTTTTTATTAGTACTTGGTTTACCTTGTTGGATTTCTTGCCAAACTTTCATTGCATTTCTTTGTACGATTTTATATGCATCTTCTCGTGAAACACCTTGAAGGGGAAGTTCTAATAATACTCTTTGAGAGAATACTAGTCCACCTGTTAAGTTTAAATTTTTCATCATATTTTCAGGCATTACTGTTAAGTTTGCAATAACGTTATTCATTCTATGAAGCATAAAATCACTTGTAATAAATGCATCTGGTAACCAGAACCTTTCACTTGATGAGTGAGAGATATCTCTTTCATGCCATAATGCAACATTTTCCATTGCAGGTGCTGCATGAGCTCTAATTGATCTTGCAAGTCCTGTAATATTTTCAGTTAAAATAGGGTTTCTTTTATGTGGCATAGCAGAAGATCCTTTTTGACCCTTTGCAAAAAACTCTTCACATTCATAAACTTCTGTTCTTTGTAAATGTCTCACCTGAACTGCAAACTTTTCAATACTTGAAGCCATAGAAGCTAAAGCAGTGGCTAATCTTGCATATCTATCTCTATGAACTACTTGATTTGAACATGGTTCTGGTTTTAACCCTAATTCTTTCATAGCGTATTCTTCAAGCTCTAAAGGAGCATGTGCAAAGTTACCCATAGCACCAGAGATTTGACCAACAGATATAACTTTTAAAGTTTCTTTTAAATTTTTAAGGTGTCTATTCATTTCATCGTACCAAACAGCAAGTGTTAAACCAAAAGTAATAGGTTCACCGTGAATACCATGAGATCTACCTACCATTAAAGTATATTTATGTTCTTTAGCTCTTATTTTAATAGATTTCATAAGCATTTTCACATCTTTAATGATTAACTTTAAAGAATCTCTCATCTGAATTGCAACACCTGTATCAACTGCGTCTGATGAAGTCATACCATAATGGAACCATCTAGATTCTTTTCCAAGTGATTCTGAAACACTAGTGTTAAATGCAATTAAGTCATGTTTTGTAACAGCTTCGATTTCTTCTATTCTTTCAACTGAAAAAGTTGCATTTTTTACAATTTTATTACAGTCTTCATCTGGAATTAAACCGATTTTATTCCAAGCTTTAACTGCAGCTTTTTCTACTTCAAGCCAAGCTGCATATCTAGCTTCTTGTGTCCATTTTGAACTCATTTCTTTTCTAGCATATCTTTCAACCATCTATAATGTCCCTTATTATCAGTGTTTTATTATTTTATAAAAAATTTGTATTTACTTTAGTATGATATACTATCTAACCTAGGCAAAAATAAACCTAAAAAAAAGATAAATTTTAGCCTATTTTAAAAAATAATCAGGATTCAATATTGCCATTTATATTAAAGAAAATCAAAGCGATTAAAGATAAAAAACTAAGCCTATTTTTACTCCAAGATTTAAAAATAAATCATCGAAATACTCAAAGATACGCAGCTAGAGGAAGAATATTTGATGAAAATATGAAAACTATTAAATCAAGCGATAAAATTCCTAGTGAGTTTATTTATATGGCTGTTTTCGAGGGTATTTCAAGAGGATTGAAACCTCTGATTGAGTTTAATGAATTTGCTATTTTTGATAAACCAACACATCTAATGGTTCATCCTATTTCTAAAAATACTGAATATTCACTTCTTGATGAAATAAGATACCATTTTGGAGAAAATGCTAATTTAATTCATAGAATAGATGCAGAAACTTCAGGTCTTGTAATAGTTGGAAAAAATAAGAAAAGTGAAAAGACCTTAAAAGATATGTTTGAAGAAAAGAAATATCATAAGTCATATTTAGCTGTAGTTGAAGGTTATATAAAAAATGAAATAACTATTGATTCAAAACTAGAAAAAGAGGGTTTGAACATAGGCGTTAGAATGAAAGCAGGTAATAATGGAAAAGAATCTTGCACAATTATAAAGCCAATTAAATATAATAAAAACAACGATACTACCCTAATAGAAGCCATTCCATTAACAGGAAGACAGCATCAAATTAGAGTACATTTATACTCAATAGGTCACAGAATTATTGGTGATCCAATTTATGGAGTAGATGATGAAACTTCAGAAAACTATTTGAATAAAACTTTAGATAAAAACTTAAGAGAAGAGATAACAGGAAGTCATAGACTATGGCTTCATGCTAATTATTTAGAGTTTACTTTTAAAGATATTACATATAAAATAAAATCAAGAAACACTGATATATTTAATTTTTTTAATAAACAAGTAAAGCAATAAAGAAATATCTTGAAAATTTTGCAATTAAAACAAGTAAGATAAATAGTTTTAAATTAAATTTTAAAACTCCTGCAATAAAAGTAATAGGATCTCCAATAATTGGAAGCCAAGAAAAGAGAATACAGAACCATCCATATTTATAAAAATAATTTTTTGTTTTTAAAAGTAATTTTTCTTTTAAAAAATTATTTTTTACTAAAAAGTTCTCTCCTTTTAAACCTAGAAAGTAGTTTAAAATCGAACCTAAAGTGTTTCCTAGTGTAGCAAAAAGAATAAGAAAATATACATTGTATCCTTCTTTAATATCATAAATTAGTAAAGCTTCACTTCCAAAAGGAATTAATGTAGCTGAGATAAAAGCAGAAAAAAATAAAGTTAAATAAATCATCTTAATTTAATAATTTTTTTCAATTTATCAATTGGCACTTCTGATATAAGTACACCAATTAAAATAATTACAGATGCAACTAACTCAACTAGTGATAGTTTTTCATTCAAAATAAGAAAGGCTAAGATAAGTGTAAATACAGGAATAAGATATACAAAAACAGCTGCTTTAGAAGCTTCAATTTTTGTAAGCGCATAATTATATAAACCGTATCCAGCAAGAGTAACCACAATACCTAAATATAATACACACAAAATAGATGTCATAGAAAAATTAAAATCAGTAGTATAAAATTCATAAAGGAAAAAAGGAAAAAAGAATATTGTTCCAATAAATACTTGAATAGCAGTTATAAACAAAGCAGAATATCTATTAGCTAAATATCTTGCAACTATAGTATATCCTGCTCCACAAACCATTGCTAAGAATTCAAAGAAATTACCAAGCATAGGATTCGGAGCACTAACACTAGTAGTACTTTGTAAACTAAGCCAAACAACACCAGCTATTGCTATAAAAGAACCAAATAGTAATTGCTTTGTGATAATTTCTTTTAAAAAGTAACCTGCAGCCATTGCTGTAATCACAGGCATTAATGATGTTATCATTCCAACTTGTGAAGCTGTCGTAAGCTGTATAGCTTTTGCTTCGAAAATAAAATATAAACAAGGTTCAAAAAAAGCTAAAAGTAAAATATATTTTATATCTCTTCTTGAAAATTCATATTTCAAAAAACTTTTTATAAAATAGATAAAACAAAGTGAAGCGATTATCATTCTAAAAAATATTACAGTATAGGGTTCTAAGTCCTGCATTGCTAGTTTTAAAGCTATAAAAGAACTAGCCCAAATAAGCATAGCGAATATTAAAGATATAATACCTATGTATGAAAAACTTTTTGTCAATATATTTCCTTTTCATAAAAAAAGTATTATACATCGAAATTAGGATAATTATTATAATTTATAAATATTTTAAGTGTTTTAAGATATAATACGAACTTCAAAAGAGAAGCATTGAAAATATATTGGTATTTTGAATGCTCTTCTTTAGACCCTTACAATTATCATTAAAGACAACGCCCCAGGATGGGAACATAGCAAGGCACCTTTCTTGATGGTGTGTTTGGGTATCTGGAGAAGAGTACTATATGTACTCTTTTTTTTTGCACTGAAATCTAATAAAACCTACAATTACAATAATAAGTCTTCAAAATTAGAATCTAATATTAAAAGTTTTTTATCATTTTTATTATAAATAAATCTTTCATCATTTTCTTTTATTGCATCTAAAATTATTGTTTTAATATCATTTTGTGATTTATTATTCTTTTTCATAAAAAATAAAAAATCTTTTAATGAAATAAATTTAACATCTTTTATATTTTCAGATTTTTTCAGATTTTCTATTTGTGGTTTATAAATAGAGCGCATTTCATTAAATGCACTTTGAAGAAGTTTTATCTCAGAGTTTAAAACACTCATCATATTTTTTTGATTTCTTTCTAATCTGTTGATTTCTGATATATATTGTTTTTTCATCCATTTATTTGATTTTTTTAATAAAGCAATTTGTTCATCTTTTACTTCTATAATTAAACTAATATCACTATTTTTATTTTCTTTTTTATTTATAGTGTTATTTGGAGAATTATGTTCCATTTGCTCAGTAATGTAAACAAATATTTTACCAGATTGTTTTATAGATTTTAGTTGATTATTTTTAATTCTATAGTGTATACCTTGCAAAGAAAGCCCAAGGATTTGGGCTGCTTGAGTTGTAGTAACTAATCTTTCCAAGGTTTAAACCTACATCTTTGCAGAATCTATTTCAATTACAGTATGAACATTACCTCTTGGTTTAAAATCAGCAATAACTTTCAACCATTTTGGGCTTAAATTTTCATATAATGTATCAAATATTTCATTTGCTGAATTTTCATGAGAAACTTCTCTGAACATAAAAGTATTAATATAAATCTTTAATGCCTTTAATTCTATAACTTTTTCATTTGGAGTATATTGTATTTTAATTGTTGCAAAGTCTGGGTATCCACTTCTTGGACACTTTGCCATAAATTCTGGTAGTTCAATATCTATAATATAATTTTTTTTATTTGCATTTGGCCAAAAATTTTCATCATTATTAATATTAAATTCTCTTATTTCTTTTTCACCATATTTCATTTCCATATATTTTAACCTTTATAAGTAATAATTTAGGCAATTCTACCTAAATCTAACTTACAATTATTATTAATTGAAAAAAAACTAAAATTTATGTATAATCCCTAAAATTTACAGATATTTAAAATAAGAGAGAATTATGACTGATAAAATATATGACATTGTAATAATTGGTGGTGGACCAGGTGGTATAGGCTGTGCAATTGAAGCATCTTCACACAAAATAGGTGAAATATTACTGATTGAAAAAACAGATAACCACTCAAATACTATTAGAAAATTTTATAAAGACAACAAAAGAGTTGATAAAGATTATAAAGGTCAAGTAGCAACTTTACAAGGAAATGTAGAATTCTTCGATGGAACAAAAGAAACAACATTAGACTATTTTAATGATTTACTTGATTCAGATAAAATCGATTCATCTTTTAATACAGAAGTTGAAAAAATAGTAAGAATAGGAGAATTTCTTGAAGTTCATACATCAAAAGGTGTAATTAAAACTAAAAATGCTGCTATTACAATTGGAAAGATGGGAAAACCAAATAAACCATCTTATAAAATCCCTCCATCAATTAGATCACAAGTTAATTTCAATCTTGATAAATGTTCATCAAATGAAAAAATATTAGTAGTTGGTGGTGGAAATTCTGCTGCAGAATATGCATACGATTTAGCAGATCAAAATAATAATGTAACTATGGTTTATAGAAAAGCTGAGTTTTCAAGACTAAATGAAATAAATGAAGAAACATTAACAAAATATCATGGTCAAGAAAAATTAAGACTTAGAATGAGTACAGATATTGACTCATTAGAAAATGATGCAGGAAAAGTAAAAGTTAATTATAATGACGGTTTTTCAGTATTATATGACAGAGTAATCTACGCAATTGGAGGAACAACTCCTGTTGATTTCTTAAAATCGTGTGGTGTTGAAGTTGATGAAAACTCAAAACCTATTTTTGATGAGCATCATGAAACAACAGCAGAGTGTGTATATGTAGCTGGAGATATTGCACTTAAGTCTGGTGGTTCTATTGCAATTGCTTTAAATCATGGATATCATATTGTAAACAATATTATTAGAAAAAGAGGACAAATATTCTCTCATACAGAGATTGTTGCTAAATTAGAAGATAATAAATAAAAATTTAGAGACTTTAAAAGTCTCTAAATGATTTTAAACGTCTAAGTGTTCAACGTCTTTTGCGTGTTCTTCAATATAGTTTCTTCTTGGTTCCACTTCATCACCCATAAATAAAGTAAATGTATCAGATGCAACTTCAGCGTCTTCAACTGTAACTCTTAAAAGTCTTCTAGCTTCTGGTGTCATTGTAGTTTCCCATAGTTGCTCAGGATTCATCTCTCCTAATCCTTTATATCTTTGGATATATGCACCTTTCTTAGCTAAATCTTCAATTTCATTAAGAATTTCTATTAAATCTCTACCATCAAACATTGAAATATCTCTTTCAATTAATTTATTGTAGATGTAAGTAGCTTCAGAGAAGTAAGGTGATGCAAATAATTCATCATCAATAATTAGCTCTTCTAAACCAGCTCCTGTTTGTACAAATAACTGTATTTTAGTCTCAGTAATTGTCTTTGAAAGAATATTATAACCTTTAGAATCAAGAAAAGATTTAACTTCATCAAATAATTTATTAAAATCTAAATTAACTAAATCAGAATTTTCAATTAAATGTTTTAATACTTCAGGTAATGAATATCTTTTTTCTAATTGACCTAACATTCCTCTATATCTTGAAACTGTTTTAAATAAGTCAACTAAATCGTTATAGCCTAAACCTTCAAAAGAAAATGACTCTAAACCATTTTCAATTAAGAAATTAGAAAGAGCAGTATCATCTTTTAAATATGTTTCATTTTTACCTTTTTTATATCTATATAAAGGTGGTTGCGCAATATATAAATATCCACTATCAACAATAGGTCTTAGGAATCTAAAGAAGAATGTTAAAAGTAAAGTTTGAATGTGAGATCCATCAACATCCGCATCTGTCATAATAATAATTTTATGATATCTTACTTTTTCTTCATTAAAATCTTCACCAATTCCACAACCAATTGCAGTAATCATATTTCTAATTTCGTCAGATTTTAAAATCTTATCTAGTCTTGATTTTTCTACATTTAAAATCTTACCCTTAAGAGGTAAAATAGCTTGATAAACTCTATCTCTTCCTTGTTTAGCTGAACCACCTGCTGAATCCCCTTCAACTAAGTATAATTCTCTAACTGCTGGATCTTTAGATTGACATTCTGCTAATTTTCCCGGAAGTGTTCCAACTGTCATTGAATCTTTTTTTCTAGTTAAATCTCTTGCTTTTTTAGCAGCTTCACGTCCACGTGCAGCCATTAATGCTTTTTCCATAATAGCTTTTGCTTGATTTGGATTTTCTTCAAAATGTTTAACTAAAGATTCAAATGTAACTTTTTGACAAATAGGTTTTACATATGAGCTTCCAAGTTTACCTTTAGTTTGTCCTTCAAATTGTGGTTCTGGTACTTTTACAGAAATAATAGCAATAAGACCTTCTCTTACATCATCACCTGTAATTTTTGCATCTTTATCTCTTGCAGAAGCATTATCATTTACATATTTAACAATTGCACGAGTTAGACCTGCTTTAAAACCAGCTTCATGAGTACCACCGTCAATTGTTCTAATATTATTTACAAAAGAAAGTGTTTTTTCTGTGTAAGTTGTATTATATAAAACAGCAAAGTCTGCTTCTATATCGTCTTCTCTTACATTAAAAGATACTGATTCTGTTATTGCTGTATCTTTATTTATATCATTAGCAAACTGAGCAAGTCCACCTTCAAAATGATAAAGTTCTTTTTTATTTACTCTTTCATCTTTTAATTCAATTGTAATACTAGGATTTAAATATGCAATTTCTTTAAATCTCTTTGATAAAATATCAAATTGGAAATCAACTGTTTCAAAAATTGTTCCATCTGGCCAAAATTCAATTGTCGTACCAGTTTTTTTACACGTATCTATTACTTCTAAATCTTTTACAGGAATACCTGTTTTAAACTCTTGGTAATGAACTTGATTATTTTGATAAATTGTCATTTTTAAATCACTTGAAAGTGCATTTACAACAGAAACACCAACCCCATGAAGTCCACCAGAAACTTTATAAGTATCTTTATCAAATTTACCACCAGCATGAAGTACTGTAAGTGCAACAGTTGCAGCTGACTTTTTTTCAGTAGGATGCATTCCTGTAGGAATTCCTCTTGCATTATCAGAAATAATACAAGAGCCTTTTTTTGTAATTGTAACTTTGATAGTGTCACAATATCCAGCCATTGCTTCATCAATAGAGTTATCTACTACTTCATAAACACAGTGATGTAGTCCATTTACACTAGTATCTCCAATATACATACCTGGTCTTTTTCTAACTGCTTCAAGACCTTTTAAAACTTTTATATTGCCAGCGCTATATTCATTACTCATTGGTGGTTCCTTTTTCTATTTTTCTAAAACAATTGGCATTACAATTGTATAAAATTTTTCATCTTCTAAGTAAAATGGTAAGTTTGATTCATTAAAACCAACTGATACATTTTCATTATTTGTCATACTTAAAAAATCTAATAAATATTTTGCATTTACTGCAAGATAAAATTCTTTATCTATATTTAGATTTATATCTAATTGTGTTTTTGATTCAGTATCTTCATCAAGAGATTCAAAAACAATTGAAGTAGAATTAAATGTAATTTTAATATTTGAAAATAATGATGTTACTAGTTTTATAGATTCTACTAATAGATTTTTTGGTAAAGATAAATTATATTTTAGACTTTGAGGAATAATTCTTTCATAGTCTGGATATTTTCCATTTATTAATTTTGTAAAAAAAGTCATTTTTTCATTTGATATTACAAGATTAGTATCGTCATAATTTATATTTGCTTCATCTAGAAAAAGTTTTTGAATTTCAATGATTGCTTTTTTAGGAATAATAAATTGAGATTCTTCATTATTAATATTTTGTAAATGTGATATTGCTAATCTTCTAGTATCAGTTGATACAAAGTTTATTTTTGAACTTTTTATATCTATTAATGCTCCATTTAATTCAAACTTAGGATTATTATTATCAATAGCTGGTGTTATTCTTCTTACAGAATTTATAAAGTTTAATGTAGTAATATCTAACTTTTTTAAATTATCAGCTTTTTTTAAAGTAGGATATTCATTTGCATCATACATAGGTAGCTTGAAAGTTGATTTATTTTGTTTGATAATTATATTATTAGTCACAACTTCAAATGTGATTTCTTCATTTTTTAATCTTTTAATAATACCTAATAAATTAGAACCATTTGTAGTAGCTTTTCCATCAATAGATTCAGTTATATTATCTATATGTGATTCTAAACCGATTTCATAATCTGTTGCTTTTAATATTAGTTTACCATTTTCAGTTTCTAGATATATGTGTGATGTAATAGAGCTCGCATCTTTTTTTTCTAAAAAAGGTTGCATTGATGATATTACATTTTCAATGATATTTTTTGTAATTACAAATTTCATTTTATCTCCTATTTTTTTATTTAAAGTAGTGGTAGTAGTAGAGCATGTGAAAAGATGAAAACACATCTTCGTTTACGAATGAGTCGAAACTCTTTCATGTGATTAAACGAAATGAAATATTCACACCTTTTCACATAATCTCTTTAAACTTTTTCAAGTTTTTACTTTTACCATTCCTTATTTATGATTTTATTTTTTAAATTTTCAATAATTAATTTAAAGTTTTCATCTTTTTCTATTAGTTCATTTGCTTTTTTAATATTATGTGAAATTGAAGAGTGATCTTTCATTCCTACAAATTTAGCAATATCAGGCATTGAGTTGTGTGTAAGTTCTCTTGCAAGATAAATAACAACTCTTCTAGCATTTGCTACAGTTGCTGTTCTTTTCTTTGATTTAATATCACTTGGCTTTATATTAAGTTCACGTGCAACTATATTTATTATATCAGGAAGTTTGATATTTTCTTTTGTTTCTTTGATTTGATCTTTCAATAAACCTTGAACCATATCTAGGTTTATTTCTTGGTTTAGTAGAGATGCAGATGCATTAATTCTTATTAAAACACCTTCAATTTCTCTAATAGAATTGTCAAGATTTGTAGCAATAAAGTTAATAATTTCTCTACTTAAAGAGATACCATTTAAGTCAGATTTTTTTTCAATAATTGCTATTTTTGTTTCAAGTCCTGGAAGTTGAACATCTGCTGTTAAACCCCATTCAAATCTTGATTTTAATCTATCTACTAGTCCAGCAATTTGTGAGGGAAGTCTATCACTTGTCATTACTATTTGTTTTTTTGCATTATGTAATTCGTTAAAGGTATGGAAAAATTCTTCTTGTGTTTGTTCTTTTCCTGATAAAAACTGAATATCATCTATTAATAAAACATCACATTTACGATATTTTGATCTAAAATGTTCCATATTTTTATTTTTTATTGAAAAAGTAAAGTCATTCATAAACTGTTCAATTGTTACATAAATTACTGTTTGATTTTTTTCAATTGCTGCATTACCTACTGCTTGAAGTAAGTGAGTCTTTCCTAAACCAGTACCTCCATAAATAAACAAAGGATTATATTGAATACCAGGTTTATTTGATACTGATAATGATGCATTATATGCCATTTGGTTTGAAGAGCCTACGATAAATGAATCAAAAGTATATGAAGGATTTAGTATTGTACTTTCAGCGGTTTTATTTTCTATACTTTCTTTAATAATTTCTTTTTTAGATTTTTTTTCACCTGCAATTTTTATTTCTATTATAGGTTTAGTTCCATCAAATATTTCAAAACAATTTTGAATTAATTCTGTATATTTACTTTTTATCCAAGAAGCAATATATTTATTGTTTACTTCAAAAATGGCAATATTATCATCAGATGATATTTTTTTATATACAAGTTGCTTTAAGTATCTGTTATAGTTTGCAGAACTAGCTTCTTTTTGAATTATCGATAAAAACTCTTTGTTTGTCATTTAGTATTAACTCTTTAATTTATAAATTGTAAATATTATATCGAATTTTTAATAAAATTAATAAAAAAATGATTTTTTCAAACTAATAAAGACAATTTTTGTCCTGATTGTATATTTTACAAACTTTTGATATTTTTGTATTAATAGACGTTGTACACATAGTGAATAACACGTGAATAGTTTATATTCATTAAGTGAAAATTTATGTAAATAATACCATTATAAAGGCTTCATATTATGTGAATAAAAAATAAACAAAAAGAGTTAATAAGTGAAAATCTTAGGAATAGACCCAGGAACTAGAAACTGTGGGTATGCAATTATTGAAAAAAAAGGTAGTAATATAAAGCTTTTAGAAGCTGGTTTAATCAAAATCAAAACAAAAATTTTACAAGAACAAATCATGGAAATGACTGAAGGTTTTGATATGATTTTTAAAAATCATATTATAAATGAAGTTTCTATTGAAGATATGTTTTATGCATTTAATCCAAAAACAGTTATTAAATTAGCACAATTTAGAGGTGCAATTTCTCTTAAGATTTTACAAGAATTTGGAAATTTCGCAGAGTATACTCCGCTTCAAGTAAAACGTGCAGTTACAGGAAATGGAAAAGCAGATAAAACTCAAGTTGCATTCATGGTTAAAAAATTACTAGGTATAAAAAAAGAGATTAAACCCTTGGATATTACTGATGCAATTGCAATTGCTATTACTCATTCACAAAGAATTAAATGATTTTCATTGTAATTAATTTAGTTAATTTAGCTACAATACAAGTTTTTAAAAAGCAGGAAAATAAATGATTAATCAAAGTAGTACAAAGCTTTCGAGTAAAAAAATAGGTATTTTAGCATCACATAATGGAAGTGGTTTCCAAACGATAAAAAATGCTTGTGACCAGAATATTTTAAATGCACAAGTAGTTCTTGTAATCTCTAATAACTCTAGTTCAAAGGCTTTAAAAACAGCAGAAGAAATGAACATACCTAATTTTATAGTAAATGATAAAATATATCCAAATGATAATATAGATGAAAAAATAGCAAAACTTTTTAAAGAGTATGATTGTGATTATATATTTTGTTCAGGATATATGAAAATCATAGGTTCTAAGCTAATTTCTTCTTTTGAAGAAAAAATAATAAACACACACCCAGCACTTCTACCTTCTATATATGGAGGAAAAGGTATGTATGGAAGATTTGTACATGAAGCTATCATAAAAAACAATGAAAAGATATCAGGTGTTACTATTCACTTTGTAAATGAAAAATATGATGATGGTAAAATTATTTTGAAAAAAGAGCTAGAACTTTCTAAAAATGAAACTGTAGATACTTTAGAAAATAAAATAAAAGATTTAGAAAACCAAGCAATTATAGAGGCATTTAAAAACTTACTAGCTTAAAGCTAGTTAAGTTTTTTGTTTTATTTAAATACTGCGTCTAATTCTTCAGTAGTTTTGATGTACTTAACATCAGATACTTTTCCATCTACTACAGAATAAACTGTAATCTCATCTTCTTTTGTAGAAAATGATTTAGCTTGTTCTTCGTCTACTAAAAGAATTGAAAATGGGTATTTTTTCATTTTAGGAATTGCAATATATTTTGAAATCAATCCAGGCATTCCTGAAATATCTGCTATATATTGAGTCTTATTAGCTGTTAAAAAATCTTTATCTTTAGATAAAAGATACTCTCTTATAATAACACTAGTACTTCTAGTTTCTGCAACCAATATAGTTTTTGTATCCGCTGAAAGCTTATAAGACTTATCAAATTGATCTTTAATCTCAAAAGTTGGTGTAGCATCACCTATATTTAATGCATTTGCAAATGTTGCGACAAATAATAATACTGAAAACAATATTTTCTTCATTTTTTCTCCTAATTTTATAAAATTGAGAAATTGTACCCATATAAGATAAATGAAAAGTTAATCTCTAATCAAAGTATGTTATTTGGATAAAGTAGGAAGATGCCAACTTTGATAATATGCAAGTAATCGTAATACTACTCCAAATACAAATACACCTATTAAAGCAGGAATACTTTGTAAATCTAATATATGTAAAACATAAGTTATAAGTCCAACTATTAAAGCAACAGTTGCATAAAACTCAGAAACTAAAATAGATGGAACTCTGTTTATAAGTATATCTCTTATTGTACCACCTCCAACTGCTGTAATAAAAGCTAAGATTAAAACTCCTAAAAAATTAAAATTATTTTCAATTGCAACAAGTGAACCTGTAATTGAAAAGGATACAAGACCTATGGCATCAGATACTATAAAAGCTGTTTTCCCTTCTATATCATCAAATTTATGAAGTTTAAATATTAGAGATACAAAAACTGTAACTATTACAAGAATTACAGGTAAGGTATCTGTAAATACATAAGGAGTTTTAGAAGCAAGTACATCTCTAGTCATTCCTCCACCAAGTGCAGTCAAAAAAGAAGATATAAAAACTCCAAGTATATCTAGTTTATAGTGAACAGCAATTAAAAATCCACTTAGTGCAAAACATATTATTCCTATATAATCAGCTATTTCTAATGCAGTCAATATTTTTTCCTTTAAAGCTTTACAGTTCATAATTGTATCTAATTTATTAAAATATACGATAAATAAAATAATAATTTTAAAAGTTAGTAATTTATTAATCTAATATTTTATTATTAAACATGTCTTGTTTATGTCTTTTAGCTGATATCATTTTGTTATATAAATAATAAAGGAGATTACTATGATTATGAAAAAGACTATATTTAGTTTAGTAGTAGCAACAGCTTTACTAACTGGTTGTGGAGGATCTGGAAATTCAGGAAATCCGGCAAGTGATTCTTATAGTATCACAGTAGATGCAGCATATGCTGAAGTAGTAGAAGATATAGCAGGAAATGCAAATGGAACAGCTGCTACTGCAACGCAAATTAATTTAATTGATGGAGTAAGTGGAGCAGTTGAAGCTAGAGATTACACAGCAGAATTACAGAATGGAACATACGTAGATTCTTCAAATCCTACAGCAGCAGAGATACAAGCTGTTGTTGATGCAGTTAATACAAGTGTAGATGAAGCATATGCTGAAGTAGTAGAAGATATAGCTGGAAATGCAAATGGAACAGCTGCTACTGCTACGCAAATTAATTTAATTGATGGAGTAAGTGGAGCAGTTTCTACAGTTGATTACACAACAGGATTAGAGAATGGAACATATGTAGATTCTGCAAATCCTACAGCAGCAGAGATACAAACTGCAGTTGATGCAGTTAATAATACTTTAGACAATGCTTATGCTGAAGTAGTAGAAGATATAGCAGGAAATACAAATGGAACAGCTGCTACTGCAACACAAATTAATTTAATTGATGGAGTAAGTGGAGCAGTTGAAGCTAGAGATTACACAGCAGGATTACAGAACGGAACATACGTAGATTCTTCAAATCCTACAGCAGCAGAGATACAAGCTGTTGTTGATGCAGTTAATGCAACAATATTACCAGATAATATAAGTATTACAGATAATTCACTTGATTCTTATGTAGTATCTGTATATGATACAGATTATGGAAGTCCAGCATTAGATATACCAGG
>CAJQLJ010000046.1 GCA_905479135.1 uncultured Campylobacterales bacterium
CTTTAGAATCTTCAAAATTAGAAAACTGTATTATCGCAATTATTTCTTTTCATTCTTTAGAAGATAGAATAGTAAAGAACTACTTTAAAAAATGGACTAAATCATGTATTTGTCCTTCTGAAGCTTTCAGATGTGAGTGTGGAAATAACCACGCTTTAGGAAAAGTGATTACTAAAAAACCAATTATTCCCACAAAAGAAGAGATTAAACAAAATCCTAGAAGTAGAAGTTCTAAACTAAGGATTTTTAAATTTGATTAAATTAAATGCTATTAATACTTTAGTTATTGTATTCTCAGTCTTATTTCTTGCAATTGTATTATATTTTCCAAAAATATATTTTAGAAATAATATTTACTATATAAGCAAAGATATAAATAAGCTTTATGCACATTATATTTCATTACAAGAAGAAAATAAGTTTTTAGCACAACAATTAGAAGATATGAAGTTTAAAAATCAAATTATTGATTCTTTGTTATTTAATCCATTAATTAAAGAGGTAAAATGATTCAATATATTATAGAATTTGCTTTAAGAAAGCGAATATTAAACCACTTGTTACTACTTTTTATATTTTTACTTGCACTTTTCTCATATTTCAAAATACCAAAAGAAATATTTCCTCCCTCAGCTGTAGATGCGATATCAATATCAGGATCTTATACAGGTGCAAGTTCAGAGCTTTTAGATAAAATAGCAGTTTCTAATATTGAAGATGAACTATTAGCTTTAAGTGCTGCTGATAAGATTTCATCAACGATTAAGAATGGATTTTTTTCTATAAATGTTGATTTAAAAGATGGTTATAAAGCAGATGAAGAAATCTCTGATGTCAAAGACATCATAACTCAAATTAAAGTAAATCTTCCTTCAGATATGGATGAACCAACTGTAAAAAGTATTGAACATTCCTTTCCTTTAATAACAGTTGCCGTTTATTCTAAAAATGAAGACTCAAGAGAATATTTACTTGAAGTTGCAGATAAAGTGAAATCAAAAGTCATGCAATTAAAAGATCTATCTCAAGTTTCTGTTTTTGGAAAAAGTGATAAAGAACTACTAATAAATTTTAATGATGAAAAGATTAATGCTTATGGTTTAAATAAAACTAGTGTTATTAAATCTGTACAATCATTAAGTACAATTTTTCCAATAGGTATGATAAAAGATAGTAGCAAACATTACTATTTATCTACTTTTAATGGTGAAAAAAATATTGAAAAAATAAAAAATACTTTAATCAAAATTGATGGTAAAAAGTTTTATTTAAAAGATATTGCGGATGTTAGCTTTACTTTAGGAGATGTAGCTGATGTTTCTCATTATAATGCTAAACCTAATATTGCAGTTGGTATTAATAAAGGTGTTAATGGCGATGCTATTGAACTTGTAAAGCAAATTAAAGAGATTACAAAAGAGTTTGAAAAAAACTATGAGAATTTAGAATTTAGTACTTATATTGATACTTCTATTTGGATTAAAAATAGACTTAATACAGTTGTGTCAAATATATTATTTGGATTATGTTTACTTTTTATTGCTTTGTTAATATTTATTAATATTAGAATTGCAATTGTAATAGCAATAGGAATACCAACTTCATTTATGATAGGTTTAATAGCAGCTGATTATTTAGGCTATAGTTTAAATATGCTGTCATTATTAGGTGCTTTAATAGCTCTTGGTATGTTGGTTGACGAAGCTATTGTTGTTGGTGAAAATATATATCGTCATATGGAAATGGGAAAAGATAAATTTACAGCAGCAAGAGATGGTGCTATGGAAATGTATCCAGCAGTTCTAACAGCAACAGCTACAACTATTTTTGCATTTTTACCAATTTTATTAATGACTGGTGAAACTGGAAAGTTTATGCAAATTCTTCCTATTATGATTACTGTATTACTTTTAAGTTCATTACTTGAAGCATTTTTCTTCTTACCTCTTCATGCAAAAGAAATTTTCAAAGTAAATAAAGGTGATAGAAAATCTCATAAAGTATGGGAATTTAACTATAGACTGTATGGAAATATATTAGACTATTTATTAAAAGGTAGATATATTGCAATTTTTTTAATGGTAGCAGCTATTTTAGGTGCTAGTGTTTTTGTTTTTAAATCTCAGAAATTTGAATTTATGCCTGCTTTTGATTCTACACAAGTTTATATTACAGGTTCAGTTGGAGTTGGAAAAAAGATAGAACAAACAGAACAATCAGTTTATGATATAGAAAGAAAAATCTTAGAAAATGTTGATTTTAAAACAGTAGTTAGTTCTGTAACTTCAGTAACTGGCTTAAAACTTGATGGTAAAAATCAACCCCATTATGAAGAGTTTTATTTTCAATTATTTATAAACCTAAATGAAAGAGCACCTGTAAATATTTTTGAAAAATATATAAATCCTTATCTTTCTCCTAAATATGATGATACAAATATGATTAGAAAAACAAGTGCTCAAGATATGGAAAAGCAATTAAAAGAGATTTTAAAAGATGATATAGAGTCTAGTAATTATGAAGAACTAAAGATTTTTGTACCACAAGCAGGAATTGTAAAAAATGATGTAGAAATTGCAATATCTGGTGATAAAACAAAAGTTTCAAAAGCGGTTAAATCTCTTAAAGAGAATTTAAAATCAATAGATGGTGTATCAAACATAGCAGATGATGCTCTTGTTGGAAATTATGAATTAAAGTTTAAAGTAAATTCTTATGGGAATGATTTAGGTATTAATGAGCAAACAGTATTAAATGAATTAAGACCATATTATTTTAAAGCAACTTATTCAAAGATGTTTGATGATGAGGGTATTGTTAATATTGTATTTAAAAGTAAATCAAAAGATATGCTAAGTAGTTTAGATACATTTCAAATTACTACAAATTTAAATGAAAAAGTTTTACTTAGTGAAGTTGTAGACTTTATAAAAGTGCCTGCTTATTCACAAATATTTAAAGAAAATAACGAACAGATAATAAGTGTAACAGCATCATTAAATGATGTTACATCAACAGAAGTTTTTGAAAAATTAGAAGAAGAACTAAAAGTATTAAAAAATGAAGTAACACTTAATATTAAAGGTGAACAACAAGAGAATAAAAAAGTACAAAATGAAATGGCACAAGCTGCATTAATAGCTTTAATTTTAATTTTTATTGCTCTTGTATGGATGTTTGATTCTTTAATAAAACCTTTGATTATTATAAGTATAGTTCCTTTATCAATCTTAGGAGTTTTAGTAGGTCATTTAATAATGGATATAAATATTACAATGCCAAGTATGATTGGAATGGTTGGTCTTGCAGGTGTAATTGTTAACGATGGTATAATTATGATGGACTTTATTAAAAAAGCTAAAAATCTAGAAGAACTAGAGAAATATGCAAAAATGAGATTAAGACCTATTTTATTGACATCAATTACAACAGTATTAGGTCTTAGTAGTTTAATCTTTTTTGCTTCTGGACAAGCCTTAATTTTACAACCAATGGCAATATCTTTAGGCTTTGGTATATTATGGGCTACTGTTTTAAATTTATATTATGTTCCTATGGTATACAGAATCATTTACCTAAGAAAATTCTAAAAGCTAATTTTAAAAAAGACTATTTTTAACTAGTCTTTTTTATTGTTTATTAAAATTCGAATTTTTTCTTTAATTTAAAGAAATAGATAACAGTTTTGTACTGTATAAATATAAATGGTAACATCAAAATGAAATAAATAACTGAGTACTTAGCTATAACCTCATTATAAGTTAATCCAAAATTTATAAAAAACATTCCAAATACCATAAATGCTACACCTGGACAAATAAGAGCAAATGAAACTGCTGATTTATCTTCACTATGTATATATTTTTTAAAATAACCAATTTGTTTCATAACTTTATAACCTAGAAGACCAAATATTATTTGTAAAGATAAAATTACAGATGTTAGAGTAAACAGTGAAGATTTGTTGATACTTGCATTAAAATTATGATCTAAACCAAAAGATATTCTAATAAATGTTATTCCTAAAAGTGTTAAGATAGGAATTATAATCCATAGTGAAGGTGAAGCTTCAATTGAAACTCCATGTTCAAACATATTTTTAAATCCAAGTGTTAACTTTATAACTAGTAAAAGAAGTGATAAAGAAGCAAAAAATAATGCTCCAAATATTCCTATTGCATTAACTTCAATTGTATGACTCATAGCTCCAGGTGCTGCAAAACCAACAGCAATCATAGCAAATGCAAAAATAGATATCATTTGTGATAAATTATTATTTGATGTAAAATCAAAGTCTCCAGTAACTAAAAGTCTAGCAAAATAATTGAAAAATATTTTTAATGCATAAAATCCAGTGATTAAAAAACCTAATAATGCAAAAGGAAATAAATATTCAACTATATCCCAAAGTCCAGGTACGAAAACAGCACCTAATACAAAACAAACATTTATACTCATTGTATATGTTAAAGGTATAGTCATTAAAGAGATTTCTGCATTTGAGTTTACTAGTTTTTCATAATTTCTTGTTTTTTTGTATAAATTAAACTGTTTTGTATTCCAAAACAGTAGTTTAAAATGCAAAAATGCAAAAGCTATAATCATTACAAGTGAAAAAGATGAAACTAGAGATAACCAATTTCCCTTTAAAAGTTGCGGATATATAAAATCAAATGTGGCCATTGGTGAACCTTGATGTGGTACTAAAAACATCAAATACATAAAAAATGATACAGATAACCCACCAGATCCTAATGCTAATAAAAAACACATTGGAGAGAATTTTTCCCTTAAATTCATTTTTAATCCTTATATTATTTTTTGACATAGTACTTAATATTATATTAAATACTTATAAAAATATATAAGAATATCTTATTATAATATTTAAAATTCTAATTTAAAATATATTGCTAAGTCATTACTTGCTATAGTTTCAATAGATTAAACTAGGAATTATATATGCAGAAAATTTCTGTTTCAAAAGAATTATTTGAAGATATTTTATTAAAAAAGATTTCCATTCTAAAAAAAGATAATAGTAAATATTGGAAAAAAGTACTTTTGGAGCCTAAAATTATTAATAATAAGATTGAATATTCTATAAAACAATTTGATACTTTAAGTATTACAAATGGATTAGGAAATGAAAATCCTTCTTTAGTAATTGAATGTAACAAGATTGATTATTCAAGTTCTAAGAATTGTTTTGAATTTACTTTAGGGAAAGTAATTGAACAAAAAAACACAAATTTAGGCGAAGATTACAAAGATAATTTAATTGAACAATTATTAAAAGAAAAAGAAATTCTTGAAGATAAAATGAATAGAGATCATTTAACAAATATTTATAATAGAAGAAAAATGGAAAATGATTTAAAAGTTTTTTCAAAGCAAAATAATTCTTCTTTTTTATGTTCAATTTTTATTGCAGACGACAGATTAAAAGAAAACAATGATACTTTAGTAAATGAATTTGAAGATAAAGTTTTATTATATTTAAGTGATAAACTAAGAAAACATGCAGCAGTATTAAATGGAGAAGTTTATAGATATTCAGAGGAAGAATTTATTATTCTTTGTTTTATCTCCAAAAAACAAATTATTCAAAAACTTAATGATTTAGTTGAAGATATAAAATTAAATCAAATTTATCATCAAAAAAGTGATATTAGTATTACTATTAGTATGGGGATTTCTTTTTTAAATGATTGTAAAGATACAAATGAAATGATTCAAAGATCTTATTTTGCTATATATAGAGCAAAAAATAAAGGTAGTGAAAGAATTGAATTTGCATAAAAGCAATAAAAATTGTAAACAAATACTTTTTCTTATCGCTTTTATAAATCCTCTATCTATTTGATAATAAATTCTTTTTTTAATTCATCTATATTAATTTTATTTTTATCAGATGGAATAAGTGGTAATGACTTTTTGTAAATTATTTTACTAGGTATCATATATGAAGCTAAATGTTTTTTTAATTCAAAAGTAATCTCTTTAGAACTTAATTCACTATTTGAACTATAAACTAAAACTATCTCTTCTTCAATTTCTTCATTATCAAGTGAAAATACAGCACATTTTTCAATTTCTGGTATATTTTTAGAAATAACAGACTCAATTTCATAAGGACTTACTCTAAAGCCTCTTGTTTTAATCATGTTATCTTGTCTTGAAACAAAGTATAAATAACCTTCTTCATCTTTATATACATAATCTCCAGTTGCTACTACTATCTCATCATTTAATTCACCATCAAGATTGATTATATTTTTTAAAATCTTAGCAGATTTAAATCTTTCTTTTGTTTCTTTTGAACCTTTCCAATAACCTTGGTAAATATATCCACCTCTATGAATTAATTCTCCTACAACTCTAGGAGGACATTCATTTCCTTCTTTATCAATTACATATAATTCAACATCAGGTATTGCTTTTCCTATTGAATCAGGTCGTATTTTAAGTTGAGATGGATCTAGGTATGTTGATCTAAATGCTTCTGTTAGTCCATGCATAGAATAAAACTTTGCACAATTGAAATATTTTTCTACATCACTTATCATTTTATTTGTAACATTCCCACCTGAAGATGTAATAATTCTAACATTTTGTAGAAGTTCACTGCTTGGTAATCTATGTTCTTCTTCATCAAACATATCAGTTAATGTAATAGGCATAACAGGTAATACTGTTACTTTATCATTAATAATATGATTAAAAAAGTCATTTGGTAAGACAAATTTATGAAGTGCTAATGTGGCTCTTTTATAAAGTGAACAAAAAATTTGATTTAATCCATAATCAAGATTAAAAATTAAAGTAGCTGAAATTATATCATTTTCTTTTAATTTTAAATATTGTGAAACAACACGAGCAGAATCAATAAAGTTTCTATGAGAAATTACAATACCTTTTGGTTTTCCACTTATTCCAAATGAATATGTAATTGCAGCATTTTGATGTCCAGAGATATTGCATTCATAAGGTTTATTATAATATTTATATATTTCTTCAAATGATGGTAGGTCTTTATGAGCTGTTTCATAAGATATTACAGTTCCTGAAAACTTTATTTCTTCAATAGACTCGAGTTTTATTTTATCTGTAATAATACATTCAATATTACAGTCATTTATTATATATTCAACTTGTTCTTGTTTAAGTAGTTTAGTTAAAGGAACTAAAATATAATCAGTTGACAAGATAGCAAGTATTGCAATAACTTGGTCTATTCCTTTATTTGAGTAGATACCAATTCTACTTTTACTTGGCATATTTAATTCATTTAAATAATAAGCAATTTGATTTACTTTAGTAAATAATTCACTGTATGTAATCTTTTCATGTCCAAATGTTAGAGCAATTTTATCTGGATTTGATATATTTGCTTCTTCTATTAATGTTCTTATACAATTTATTGACATATTATTTCCTTTATTTTTGAGTTATTCCAAGAGTCCAAATATCATAATTTGAATCTAAAACTATTGCAGGATGAATATCACTATTTAAAATTTTCTTATAGAAAAATGCAATAATATCTTCTACTTCTTCAAAACTTAATACTTTTGTTATTCCACCTGTTAATACAACAGATTTTAATAAATGTAATTTTAATTTAATATATAAAGGATGAACTTCAGATACTTTATATAAAACTAAGAAAATAGCAAGTTGCATTAAAATTCTTAAGCTTTTATTACTATCTTCATTAAAGATATTTTCTGTAACTTTTAAATGAGCTAGTAATTCATACACAAATTCGTTATTTTTAGCTGCAAAAATTAATGATTCTTTAGATTTAAATACACCAAGTTTTTTAAATACTAATCTATCATATTCATTCTGCGTTACTATATTATCATAAGACAAATCTTTAGAATAATGTATATCAGTAGTAGCTCCTCCAATATCTATCAAAATAAAAGGATTAACCGCTGCAAATTTTGAATCAATTAAAGGAAGTGTTTTATTCACAATATAAGGAGTTGAATATATTTGGTTTGATGTTACTTTATATAGATGTTTAATATCTTCCTTACCCATAATATCAGCTTGATAAAGATTAGTTAAATAATCTTTTAAAGGCTCTTCAACTACATGAAGTTTATTATCAATTACATTATCAATTAATACTAAATTTTCTATATTTGAACCTAGGTACTTTGCATCTTTTTTTGAGCCTGCAAAAACTACATTTGAATAGTTTACATTTTCTAAATATTTAAATAAATCTTCTTTAAACATGTTATCAACACTATTAATACCACCAACAATAATTACAACATCGATTAAATCACTAGGAACAGAAGCTTTAGCTATATCTTGATATAAAACAGTATCAATAATATTAATCCCTGAATTATATGCAATATTTGTAGCATATTTTAAAGAAAAAGAATTAGTAACACCGATTACTAATGTAGATAATCCACCATTTGCAGATGAACAAATAAATACTTCTTCTTTTTTAAACTTATCAAGTGTATTAGAGCATTTACTAACTAAGTCATCATATATATCTTTGTTGAAATCTCTAAAGTATTGATCAACATTATCTGCAGTTGCTACTTTAAAGTAAGTACTTCCTATATCGATTAAAAGTTTATTTTCTACCATTGCATAATTCCTATATCATGAATAATGTCATTTACTATTGATGAAGCATCTTTATTTAAATCACATTGTTTTTTCTCATATTCAAAACATCTATCACTTATTGGTAAGTTACCTTTTTTGATAATTCTAATGTTTTTATTTTTATCTCGTACGGTTACAACTTCATTATGATTGATTATATGTGGAGAGAAAGGAACATCAATTGTTCCATTTTTAATAGAGTTAAATACTTTTCTCCATAATGTATCAGCAGGATCATTGAAAACAGCTTCCATAATACTCATAACTTCTTCTGTTAGAATTTCTTCTTCTTCCTTATCAACTACATTTGGAAGACCATTTAACATTCTTAAAGTATATTGTGTATTTGCAACTGTTTTTGCATTTGCTTCTTTTGTAGGAATTCCAGATGCTTCTTCTCTTGTTTTTGTAATAATTTTATCAGCGCCAACCATAGCAGCAATAACAGTTGAAGTATTAATTAAACATTCTGCAAAGTTTTTATCAGTTGGGAATGCTCCCATCCACTGATGATATACAAGATGAACTGATGCA
>CAJQLJ010000047.1 GCA_905479135.1 uncultured Campylobacterales bacterium
ATATTAATTAGGATATAATTTTCTTTAAATAAATAGTAAATATATAAATAAAAAATAACAAAACTCAAGTAAAGATTCATACTCATGTCACATATTCATAGAAAAAGAAATAAAAATTTAGGCGTTTAGGTATTTATGTTTTTATGATTGGTGTTTATACACCTATAGTATTAGTTGCAGGTTTTATAATATTAGTTTTTACACTAATTAATATTCGGAGAGTAATTCGAGCATTTTTTTATTCTTATTTAAAAAAGGTTGATTAAATAGTGGAACAGTTATTATTATTTTGTGATGGAAGTGTAAATCCACAAAGAAAAATAGGCTTTGGTGCTTACTTTATTTTTGATGCAAAGCTTACAAATCAAAATATAAAAATACAAAGATTCGAAAAAACTTCATCCACTAAATTAGAATTAGAAATTCTAATTTGTGCTTTTGATAATTTTAAATATACAAATGAAGAAATCATAATATACACAGATTGTCAAAATATTCTAAGTTTAATAGAAAGAAGAGAAAAACTAGAATCAAATAACTATAAAACAAGTACTGGAAAAATAGTAAAAAATCATGAGCTTTACAAGAAATTTTATAAAAAAATAGATAAAATCAATAAAAATTCTAAGTGTATTTTCAAAAAAGTAAAAGGTCATAAAAAGTCTTCACAAAAAGATGATATTGATAAGCTATTTAATTTAGTTGATAAAGCTTCAAGAAAGGCTTTAAGAGAATATTTAGTAGATAATTTAAAGGATTGAAATGATTATATATTTACATGGTTTTGGAAGTGCTGGATTTGGAGAAAAAGCTCAAAAGTTCCTAGAGTATTTTGAAGATGAAATGATAACTCCAACTTTACCAACAATTCCAGCTTTAGCAATAGCTAGTTTAGAGCAAATAATTGAAGCTTTTATAAACAGAGGTATCAAAGTATCTTTGATTGGTTCATCATTGGGTGGATTTTATGCACTTTATCTTGCAAATAAATATGATTTAAAAGCTGTATTAATAAACCCTGCTGTAATTCCTTGGTTAACACGTGAAAGCTATAGACAAGATGAAGATGAGATGGCTATTTGTTATTATGATAACTCAAAATTTGAATTTAATCATTCTCATGTACAATCATTAAGAAACTATGAAGTTGTAATGCTTAAAAAACCTTCTAATATACTGACTTTATTACAAACTGATGATGAAGTTTTAGATTATAATGATGCTGCTGATAAGTTAGAAGAAACGGAACTTATAGTAGAAGAGGGTGGAAGTCATTCTTTTGAGGATATAGAAAGATATTTTAGAAAAGTTTCTACTTTTTTAGATATGTAAACAAGTAATTTGATTACTTATTTACATATACAAATTTTAGATAGTTTCTTCTATATAAATTTCATCAAGTAATGAATCTACAAATTTATCTGGTGAAAATTCGATTAAGTCATCTTGTTTTTCACCCACTCCTATAAAGAATATTGGAAGTTCAAGTTGATTAGAAATAGAAAATAACGCTCCACCTTTAGCTGTACCATCAAGTTTTGTTACAATTATTCCATCTATACCAACCATTTCATTAAATGCTTTTGCCTGTGCAATTGCAGTATTACCTTGTGTTCCATCTAAAATCATAAGCTTTTGATGAGGTGCATTTTCTTGCGCTTTTGAACATACTTTTACAATTTTAATAAGTTCATTGTTAAGATTTTTTTGTGTTTGAAGTCTTCCTGCTGTATCAATAATAACATTATCAATATCTCTTGCAATTGCTGAGGAAATAGTATCATATGCAACTGCACTTGAATCATGACCTTGTTTTGTTTTAATAATAGGAACATCTAACTTATCTGCCCAAATAGAAAGCTGTTCTATAGCAGCTGCTCTAAAAGTATCACCAGCACCAAGTATTACAGATTTACCTTCTTTTTTAGATCTATTAGCAAGTTTTGCAATAGTTGTAGTCTTTCCAGCTCCATTAACTCCAATAATAAGTCTTACAAAAGGTTTAGGCAAGTTATTCAAATCTACTTTAGGGGCGTGTTCAAAAAGCATTACTAGTCTATGTCTTAATTGTTTTCTTGTAATCTCTTCAGGCAATCCATCCATTGCTTTTTCAATAATTTCATATTCCATATCTGCTTCAATCAGCATTTCTTCTATATCATCGAAAGGTATTTTTTCTTTTTTTACAGGAATTACTGTTTTAATTGTTCCAAAAGTTTTTTCTAAAGCTCTTGAAAAAAAACCTTTTTTCTCTTCTGCTAAATCTTCTTTTTCTTTAAGTATTACTTCTTTATCTATTTCTTGAATTTCTTCTTCAATTACAAGCTCTTTTTTAGATTCTTCATTTATTTCTTCTTCTTTCTTTTTCTTAAAAAAACTAAACATTCATACCTCTATTTTTCTAAAAGTTTATTGATATCTATTTCCATCATCTCAGATGGAACAATTCCTACATATTTTTGAAATATGTTTGATTCTTTATCTACTAAAAACATAGTAGGTATTGATTTTATTTCACCCAAAGCTTCTGATAAAAGAAAATTTTTCTTTCCATTAGTAACTGTGTAATTGATTTGATATTCATTTATAAATTCAATTATTTCTTCGTTTGTTTTGTTTTCTTCCAATAGAACAGACACAACTCTAAAATCATTTTTATATTTATATTGTAGTTCAATTAGATTAGGAATTTCAGCCTTACATGGTGAACACCAAGTTGCAAAAAAATTTAATAATACAATTTTTTCAGGATGATCTTTAAAGATTATTTTTTCATCTTCTACTTTAACATTTAAGTCCAAGTTTTCTGTTGTTTTCAATATAAAACTTTTATCATCAACTTCTATATTTTTTATCTCTGTTTTTACTGAACTGTTGTTTTGTGTCTTTGAATCACAAGCTGTAAATACTAAAATTGATAATATTGACAAAAATGCTAATGTTTTAAACTGCATTTTAATTCCTTTTGGTAAAATTATTTATTAGGTAGGAATTTTACCTAAGTGAGGCTTAAAAATGGAATTGAATCACAAAAGTGATTTTAGAAAATCGTGTATAAAAAGATTAAAATTTACAAGTGTCATTTCAAAGTATTATAAAGACAAAATTGTTATTAAAAAATTAGAAAACTTTATTAACAGAAGCAAATCAAAAAATATCTTATTGTATATACCATTAGGTATTGAAGTTGATGTCAAGCCATTGATAAATAAATTAAGAAAAGATAGAAATGTTTATGTTCCTTATATGGAAGGTGATAGTTTTAAGATAGTTAAATATAGATTACCTTTACAAAAAAAGAAGTTTGGTATAAAAGAACCAAACAATTCCTTTATCAAGCCACAAAAAATTGATTTAGCAATAGTACCTATTGTAGGAGTAGATGCTATTGGTAAGAGAATAGGTTATGGTAAAGGCATGTATGATAGGTTTTTTGGCAGATTATCTTATAAACCAACACTAGTTTTTACACAATTAGTACTTTGTAAAAGTGACAAAATTTTATCTGAAAGTTACGATATTCAAGCAGATTATATAATAACTAATTAAGGTTTTGAATATGGAATATATTATTGGATGTGTACTAGTTGCAATTGCTACTGCAATTATTAGTACTATTGTAGTTAGAAAAATTGATAAAGCAAAATTTCAAGTTTTTATTGAACAGGCTAAAGCAAAAGCTAAAGTTATAGAACATGAAGCAGAAGTATCTTTAAAAGATTCTCAATTAAAAGCAAAAATTGAGTGTGATAAAGAATTTAAAAATGCAAGACGTGATTATGATGCAATGCTTTCTAAGATTGAAAAAAAAGAAAGAGAATTAAATGAGCATCTTGAATCAGAATTAAGAATTATTAAGTCTGAAAAAGAAGAAATCGTAGAAAAAAATAAAAAAATTACTACAATTAAAGATGGTTTAGAAAAACAAAAAAAGACTTATGAAGAAAAAACACAAGAAGCAATTAAAATTCTTGAAAACGGATCTGGTCTTACTGTTGAAGAAGCAAAAGAGTTGATGCTTGAAAAAGTAAAAGAAGATTCTAGAGCCCAAATTTCTTCAATTTTTAGAAAAAAATATAAACTAGCAGAAACAAATACAAAAAATGAGATTAACAATATGCTTTCTCATGCAGTTACAAGATACGCAGGCGAGTTTGCAGCTGAAAGACTTATAAATAATTTACCTATAAAAGATGATGAAACAAAAGGAAAAATTATTGGTAAAGAAGGGCGAAATATTAAAGCTCTTGAAATGTTATTAGGTGTTGATATTATTATTGATGATACTCCAAATACTATTACAATTTCTTCTTTCAATCTTTACAGACGTGCAATTGCAACTAAGACTATAGAAGTTTTACTAGAAGATGGAAGAATTCAACCAGCAAAAATTGAAGAAGTTTATAATAAAGTTAAAATTGAATTTGATAAGAATATCTTAAAAGAAGGTGAAGATGTTATTTTTGAACTTGGTATTAAAACTATGCATACTGAACTTATTAAACTTGTGGGACGATTACGATATAGAGCTTCTTATGGTCAAAATGCATTAGCTCATACTTTAGAAGTTTCACATTTAGCTGGACTTTTAGCTGCACAAATGGGTGGAGATGCAATTTTGGCAAGACGTGCTGGATTATTACATGATATTGGAAAAGCTTTAACTCATGAAATGCCAGGTTCTCATGTAGATCTAGGTGTTGAAATTTGTAGAAGATACGATGAACCAGCAACTGTAATAAATTCAATTTATGCTCATCATGGTCATGAAGAACCTATAAATGTTGAATCAGCAGCAGTTTGTGCAGCTGATGCCTTAAGTGCTGCAAGACCAGGGGCACGAAGAGAAGTATTAGAAAGCTTCTTAAAAAGAGTTGAAGAAGTTGAAAATATTTCTACATCTAAGCCAGGTGTGTTAAATGCTTATGCAATTAATGCAGGAAGAGAAGTTAGAGTTATTGTAAAAGCTGAATTAGTAAATGATGACGAAGCTGTTATTTTAGCAACTGAAATTGCAAAAGAAATTGAAGAAAAAGTTCAATACCCAGGTGAGATTAAAGTTAATGTAATTAGAGAATTACGAGCTTTATCTTATGCAAGATAATAAAAAAGATATAAGAAAAAATGAAAGTTAATACACCAACAACAAAAATAATAGCAGGTAAATACAAAGGTAAAACTATAGCTTTACCTTCACTTGAAGTTACAAGAAGTTCAAAGTCAAGATTAAAAGAGTCACTTTTTAATGTTTTACAATTTGATATAATTGATAAAATATTTATAGAATCTTTTGCAGGTTCTGGTTCTATTGGACTTGAAGCAGTTTCTCGAGATGCAAAAAGAGCTTATTTTGTAGAATTAAATAAAAATTCATACAGTATACTTATTAAAAATTGTAAAGCTATTGATATGAACAAGTGTGAAACACAATTAGGTGATACTTTTATTCAAACACCTAATATTCTTGAATCTGTTAAAAACTCAAATGAGGAAGTAATTTTATATATTGATCCACCATTTGATTTTAGAGATGGAATGGAAGATATTTATAACAAGTCATTTAAGATGATTGAAGAAATTGAGAATGAAAATATATTTATGATTATTGTTGAGCATGTATCAACTTTAGAGATACCAAGTACTCTTGGCAAATTCTCTTTATCTAAGACAAAGAAATTTGGAAAAAGTTCTTTATCTTACTATAAGTATTCGTAAATAATAAAATAAAAAGTAAGAAGCTAAGATGTTTAAATTTGCAGTATATTTATTAATTTTTCTAATTGGATTAGTTTTTTTGTTGCCATTTATTTATACAACATCTGCTTATGAGTTAAATCCTTTAAAAATTCTTGAAAGTCCATCTTTACAACATCTATTTGGTACAGATAGATTAGGTAGAGATGTACTTGCAAGAGTATTACAAGGTGGACAAACTTCACTTATTATTGGCTTTTTAGCAGCTAGTATTTCTTCTTTAATTGGTCTTTTTATTGGTATAAATGCAGGTTACTTTAAAGGTAATATAGATAAGACAATTACCATAGTTATAGACTTGTTTTTAACATTTCCTACATTTTTTCTTCTATTAGCTTTAGTTTCATACATTCAAGCCTCATCTGTTATTTTAATAATTGTCATTTCGATTACTGGATGGATGGGCATGGCAAGGCTAATTAGAAGTGAAAGTTTTGCTATTGGAAATAAACCTTATATAAAAATATTAAAATTATCAAATGTTTCAACTATGAAAATTATTTTTAAGTATTTTGCTCCTTTACTTGCGCCAATATTTTTAATATCATTTACATTTGGAGTTGGTGGCTCTATATTAGCAGAGTCAGGTCTTTCATTTTTAGGTCTTGGTATAAATCCACCTTCTATGTCATGGGGTTCACTTTTAAGTGATGGAAAAAGTGTAATTGATATAGCTTGGTGGGTTAGTTTTTTTCCTGGACTAATGATATTTTTAATCACTTTTTCTCTTATTCAAATCTCTGATTATTTACAAAGTAAATTTAATACAAAAGAGATACAAACTACTTAATCACAACAAAAAAACTTTTATGAAGTTTTAACAAAATTGTTTATTTTTTAATTTATTATTTTTACAGCTTGCTCTTTTAAAACACTGATTTTAAACATGAGGAAAAGCTAAGCTTTTCTCTTATATTCTATTAAGAAGTTTATCCATAAGAGAAGTTGATAAAATTCTTTTAAAGAAGCCTAAAAGATATGTAGCTTTTGTAACATAATATCTTGGTCTTGGTTTTTTAACTTTCATAATATCTAATACTATATTTGCAACAGAAGATGCAGGTAGTGTAAAAGGAGTATCATCTACTTTTGATTCTAGTCTCTTTTTTAATTCTTGAGTATAGACTTCGTTAAAATAGCTATTTTTTATATCTATATTTTTGTTAAAATTTTTCAAAGCATTTGCTCTGAACTTTGATGCAACGGGTCCTGTATTAATAGTACTAATAAATATATTTGAACCCATAACTTCTTGTCTTAAAGTGTCATTTAAACCTTCAATTGCATATTTACTAGCATTGTAAGCACCTCTAAATTTCAAAGATATTATTCCTAAAACTGAACTGTGTTGTATTACTTTTCCAAAACCCTGTTTTCTGAATATCTTCATTGCTTGGAATGTAAGTTCATGCAATCCAAAAAAGTTAGTTTCAAACTGTTTTTTTAAAACTTCGGTTGTAATATCTTCAACAGCACCAGGTTGTCCAAAACCTGCATTGTTGAATATAGCATCTAATTTGTCATCATTATTTATAATTGTATTCAAGGCATTTGTTATATCATCTTTTTTCGTAACATCTATTTTAAATGTTACAAATCCTAAATTATTAAGTTTATTTATATCTTTATCATTTCTAGCACTTGCATAGACCTTAAAACCATTGTCCTTCAAAGTTAAGGCTGTTTTTAAGCCTATCCCTGTTGAACATCCTGTAATCAATATATTATTCATTTAACACTCTTTTTCTTTAATTGCTGGTATTATAGCGAATCAAAAATTTGGATAGACTATGATTAATATAAAAAAACTTTTAAATGATGAATTTTCATTAAGAAATAAACACTTTGAATTGTCATACGATAAGCCAGACCCACTTTTAGTTGCGAGCAGATACAAAGATGAATATATAATACTTTTATGTGCTCTATTTGCTTATGGAAAAGCTTCCATGATTGTAAAGTTTTTAGACACCTTAGATTTTTCGTTATTAGATGCAAGTGATAAAAAAATAGATAAAGAGTTAGATTCTTTTTACTACAGGTTTCAAACAAGTGAAGATATTAAAATGGTATTCAAAACATTTAAGAAACTAAAAAAATCATACAGCTTAAATAAATTATTTCTAGAAGGATATTCTAAAAATAATTCTACACTTGAGGGTTTAGATTTTATAATAAGTAAAATACATGAAATTGCAAATTACAAATCGCAAGGTTTCACATTTTTAGTTTCAAGTCCTCTTAAAAGAGATAAAAAAGGTAATATAAAAGAAATTGGAAATGCTCCATATAAAAGATGGAATATGTTCTTACGTTGGATGGTAAGATCAGATGAACTTGATTTAGGTTTATGGAGTGGAATTGATAAAAAAGACTTGATCCTCCCATTAGATACTCACACTTTTAATGTTTCGAAAAAATTAGGATTACTTTCACGAAAAACTTATGATTTAAAATCAGCAATTGAAATAACAAATAAATTAAAAGAATTTGACAATAATGATCCTATTAAATATGATTTTGCTCTTTATAGAATAGGACAAGAGAAAATACTATAAGCATATTTTATAAATCGACATTTTTTAACTACTAAAGAATATACTAATCTATTATAATCATTAAAAAGGATTAATATGAGATTAGGGATTTCTTCTTGCTTATTAGGAACAAACTGCCGTTATGATGGTGGACATTCAAGAGATAGATTTATTACTGATATGCTAGGTGAATATTTTGAATTTGTACCATATTGCCCTGAAAAAATGGTTTTTACAACACCAAGAGAAGCAATAAGACTAGTAAGAATAGATGATGATATAAAAGTAAAAACATCTGTTGGAAATATTGATGTAACTTCAAAAGTAGTAGATATCTCTAAAGAATTAAGTAATCAAATACAAGATGATGATTTATGTGGTTTTATTTTAAAATCAAAATCGCCTACTTGTGGACTAGAGCGTGTTAAAGTTTATCCATCTAAAAAAAATGGAATGAGTGAAAAAAATGGTATTGGTGTTTTCGCAAAACAGATCAAAGATAAGTATCCTTCATTGCCTTTAGAAGAAGAAGGAAGATTAGGTGATGCTTGGCTTAGAGAAAACTTCTTAATGCAAATATTTTCATATAAAAACATTTTTGAATTTTTAAAGACTAATCCATCTGCTAAAGATTTAGTTGCATTTCATACTTCATATAAATACATCATTTATTCAAAATCTCACATTTCATATAAAGAGTTGGGACAAATTGTAGCTAATCATGACAAAAGAGATATTAAAGTTGTTCTAGAAGATTATAAGCATGCATTTTTAAAAGCCATCAGTTTAAAAGGAAGTATCTCTAATACTTACAATGTTTTACTTCACTTATATGGATATTTTAAGAAAGATATATCAAAAGATGAAAAAACGGAGATGCTTGACACGTTTGAAGAGTTCAAAAACGGGTTGATTCCTTTAATTGCTGTTATTAAGATATTAAATCTTTATATAAAAAGATTTGAAATTGACTATCTAAAATCACAAATATTTTTAAATCCTTATCCAAAAGAATTGGCTTTAAGATCAAAAGTTGAGGCATACCGATGAAACAAGTACTTTGGTTCCGTAGAGACTTAAGAGTAGAGGATAGTGCACTTTTAGCTAATGCTATTAAAGATGTATTACCTATTTTTATATTTGATAAAAATATCTTAAAAAACTTGGATAAAAATGATAAAAGAATTACTTTTGTATATAAATCTGTTTTGGAATTAAAGAAAAAACTACAGGGATTAGGTCTTGATTTATCTATTTATTATGATGAACCAAAGAACGTTTTTACAAAACTAAAAAATGATAATTTTGATGAAGTATTATGTTCAGTTGACTTTGATACATATGCCAAAGACAGAGATAAAGAAATAGAATCTATTATTCCTGTTAAACGATTTATTGATTCTTTTATTTTAAATCCAAATTCACATTTGAAAAAAGACAATACTCCTTATAAAGTATTTACACCCTTTTATAAATCCTTAAGTATGATTACTCAATCAAATAATATTCAAGAATATACACATAATAAAAATTTGAATAAAGTTGATTTTGATTATTCGAGTTTTCCTACTTTAGAAGAGATGGGATTTGAAGAACAAAGTCTGCCAGATTATTTATATAAAGGTGGATTAGAACTATTAGAAGAATTTAAAGCAAAAGTAAACAAATATCAAGATGAAAGAGATTTTTTTTACATTGATGCTAGTTCTAAAATATCTGTTCATTTACGATTTGGATTGATTTCTCCAAAACAAGTTTTTAATTATTTTAAATCTTTTAATTCTACTAACTGTGAATCTTTCATAAGAGAAATTTTCTGGAGAGAGTTTTATAATTATATTTTATTTCATTTTCCTCATTCTGAATTTAATAACCTTAATGGTTTACAAATTAAGTGGAATGAAAATGAAGATGATTTCTTAAAATGGTGTGAAGGAAAAACAGGTATACCAATTATAGATGCAGCAATGATTCATTTAAATAACACAGGTCTTATGCATAATCGTTTAAGAATGGTTGTTGCATCATTTTTGACAAAAAACTTGTTTGTTGATTGGAAAAAAGGGGAAGAGTATTTTGCAAAAAAACTACTTGATTATGAAGCTAGTTCAAATATAGGTTCATGGCAGTGGAGTTCAAGTACAGGTGCTGATGCCTCTCCTTATTTTAGAGTTTTTAATCCTTATACTCAATCACAAAAATTTGATAAAGATGGTATTTTTATCAAAAGTATATTTAGTGATTTTGAAAATATTGAGCCTAAATTGTTTCATATTGAAAATGGTTTACAGTCAAATTTATTTGTACAGTATCCAAAAGCAATTGTTGATATAAAACTGTCAAGACAAAGAGCTATTGATAAGTTTAAAGAAGTGAAAAATGAACAATTTTGATATAGCTGTTATTGGATCTGGAATAGGTGGTAGTTTAATTTCAGCATTAAATACTGATAAAAACCTAATATTATTTGAAAAAGATTCAAATCTTGGAGGATGTGGGAGTACTTTTAAAAGAAAAGGAAACTATTATAATTCAGGTGCTACTACATTTGTAGGATATGAAGATAATCATCCTATTAAAAATATTTTTGATAAAGCAAATTATATTCCTGATATTCAAAAAAGTGAAATAGCTATTAGGGTTATTCAAAATAAAAAAGCTGTTGATAGAGTAAAAGATTTTGATACTTTTATTGATAATATGGACAAAGTTTATCCTCATAAAAATAATAGAATCTTTTGGAATACAATTAAAACTTTAGATGAAAAATTTTGGAGTTTAAAGAAACTACATTATGCAAAATATAATTTGTCTTCATATTTAAAAACAGCAAATGCAGTAGTTGAAATATTAAAAGTATTTAGATTTGATGTATTTAAAAGTGCCAATAGCTTTATTAATGAAACTCTATATGGTATTAGCGATGAATATAGAGCATTTATTGACTCTCAACTACTAATTACAATTCAAACTACTTCAAAAGATATACCTTTGTTATCATTAGCTTTAGGATTATCTTATCCTTTTCATGATGTATTCTATGTAAATAATGGAATGGGTAGTTTATTTGATGGTTTGTTAAAAGACGTGAATGTACATAAAAATGAACAAATATTAAAAATTAAAAAAGAAAAAGACTTTTATAGAATATTTTCATCAAAAGATGAATATAAAGCAAAACAAGTAATTCTAAATTCTTCTATCTTTGACAGTGGATCTTTATTTGATGATAAGAAAATTAAAAAATATTATAACAGTTTTTCTTTTTCAGATCAAAGTGCATTTGTAATTAATTTAACAATAGATTCAGAAGAAGATTTTTTACATCATTATCAAATAATATTAGATAAAAATTTACCAAATGCTATATCTCAATCTTATTTTGTATCTTTCTCTTCCAAAGATGATAAGAAACTATCAAAAAATGGTTATAGCGTGACAATTTCAACGCATTCAAATGCTTTATTTTGGAAGAAACTTTCATCAGAAGAGTATAAAAAGCAAAAAGCAATAACAGAAAATTTCATTATAAATGATTTTTTAGAAAACTTTGAAAGCTTAGAAAAAAAAGATATAATAGCAATCCATAGTGCTACATCAAATACATTTAAAAAATATATTAATAGATACAACTGTGGCGGAAAACCAATAACGTTTAAAAATATTTTACAAACACCTAGTTGTAGAACTCCATTTAATGGTCTATTCAATGTAGGAGATACAATATTTGCGGGTCAAGGATGGCCGGGCGTTGCCATAGGAGTAGAAGTTTTAAATGAGGAAATCAATGCTTAGCGTAAAGTTAAAAGTTACAATGCTCGATTGGATATATATTATAATAATTGGTGCATTTTTTGGTTTCTTTATCTCTTTATTTCTTTATTTTTTAAATGTGGACTTACGAAACTTTGAGACTATATATTTTAGTACTTTAAGTGCAGTTTGTATATCTTTATGTGCTTGTCTTTTCATATCACTTTCGAATGAATTTCTTTTACCTAATGTAGATGAAAAGTATTGGTATATTATAAGTTTTTTATTTTCTTTTCTATCTGGATTCATAGGTTTTATACTTTCTTACTATCTTTTTTATTTTAGTGAATACAATATTATAAATTTCATAAAACCTTATTGGCTTTATATTGCAATTATTATTGGATTTTTAGCTTTCCTTGTTGGTATGATACTTCATCAATTCATTTCTATGAAAAATAAGAATGAATCTATTAGTAACGACATATTAGAAAGTAAAATAAAAGCCTTAGAAAATGAACTTAATCCACATTTTTTGTTTAATGCATTGAATTCTATTTCAGAACTTATATATGTTGATCAAAAGAAAGCAGAAAAAGCTACTCTAGATTTATCAAAATTTTTGCGAAATGCAATTACAAGGGATTCTTTAATCGAACTTGAGAGTGAAATAAAAATGGTTGAAACTTATTTAAAAATAGAAAATATAAGATTTGATGATCATATAAAACTGAAAACAAATATTTCAGAACAATTTGAAAAGATACAAATACCAAAATTTTCAATTCAATTACTTGTTGAAAATGCTATTAAGCATGGATTTAATTCAAAAGAATTAAATATAGATATAATTACTACAAATAATAATATCATTGTTTCAAATGATGGTATATCAAGTGAAAGTGTAATTTTTGGTACGGGTCTAAGTAATTTAAAGAAGAGATTAGAACTTTTAAAAATTGGAAACCTAACTTATAAGAATGAGAATGCTAAAATGCAGTTTACAATAGAGTTAAAAGGCAAAAATTGAAAACACTTATAGTAGATGATGAAAAATTAGCTCTTAGTAGACTAAAGAGACTTTTAGAAGAAGAGGGTGTTACAGATATACAAGAATGTAATAATCCAATTGATGCAATTAAACTTGTATCTAAAGAAAAATTTGATATTGCATTCTTAGATATATCTATGCCAAATATGAGTGGTTTAGAACTTGCACAAGCAATATTAGATATAAATCCTAAGACTTTTATTATCTTCCAAACAGCATATTCAGAACATGCTTTAGAAGCTTTTAAAAGTGGTGGAGTTGATTACTTATTAAAACCTATATCAAATGAAAGTATAAAAAAGTCTTTAGAGAAGATTGAAAAGTATATGATAAAAGAAGACATTGATAATTCAAAAAGAATTATGGCAAAAAGAGGAAATAAACTTTATTTAATTGATATACAAGATATCTTTTATATCAAAGCTGATTTGGATGAAGTTATAATCAAGATAAAAAATACTGATGCTTATGTAAGAAAAAAAATAGGTGATATGGAAAAATTACTAAAAGGAAAGAATTTCTTTAGAATTCATAGGTCTTGTATTGTGAATGTAGATAAAATTAAATCTATGCAAAGTATGGAACAATCTAAACTTGAAATATCATTTGAAGGAATAGATGATGTTGTTACAAGTTCAAAAGATGGAGCCAAAGAGTTTAGAGAATATCTTGAAAAAAGAATCCTCTAGGCTTTTTTATTTATTTTCTTTGATTATTGTGATTACTAATTCACCAACTGTAAATCCAAATTTTTTCATTTTAGAGTGATTTAATATAACTCCATCTTCTTGAAGGTGTAGCCAATCTTTTACATTTATATCAAGTGTAGAGTCATTATATGGAACTCTCATAGTATAATCAATCATAACTGTGTTTCCATTTGCAATCATTTGTGCATTTCCAACAATATCACCAGCTGTTCCTATAAAAGTTTTATCACCTGTAGGAGTTAGTGTCCAAACTCTAGTTTGTTTTTCACCATTGTCATAAATAAATTTTTCATCAAGTGTTCCAACACCATTTTTGTCCCATGATCCTACTAAATCACCTTTAAATGTTTTGATAATTTTTCCACTTCTATCTTTTACCATTCCATAAGCAGTTAGTTTTCCATTAAAATATTCTTGAGGAATAAACTCAGGTCCTTTGTTTGTAAAATCTTCTATTTGCATTTTTGAACATCCTGTAAAAATTAGAAATATTGCACTTAATAAGAAGACTTGTAGTTTCATGCTACAAGACCTTCATTTAAATCCATATTTTGGTATCTTGTAAAAGCAATTTGAACTAAATTAATATTTCTAGTTAAGAAGGCTGCTTCACAATAACAAAGGTACATTTTCCACATTCTAATAAAGTATTCATCAAAGCCTAATTTTTTAACCTCTTCTAGTTTTTGATTAAAGTTTTCATGCCAAATATTTAATGTTTTTGCATAATGCTCGGTAAATTCTTCCATATGTAAAAGATTTAGTTTAGTATTTTTTGTAGTTACATCTAAAATTTTTCCAACACTTGGAAGGTGTCCTCCTGGAAAAATATATTTTTGAATAAAATCAGTTCCCTTACAGTACGAGCTATACCTTTGATCTGGCATTGTAATTATTTGCATAACTAAAATACCACTTGGTTTTAGTAATGATTCACATTTTTTAAAGAATACATCAAAGTACTCACGTCCAACTGCTTCAAACATTTCAACTGCAATTACAGCATCAAATTCACCTTCCATATCTCTATAGTCTTTTAGCATTACATTTACTGATTCTTCAATATTATTTTCTTTAAATCTACCCTCACAAAGCTTTTTTTGCTCTTTTGATAGTGTTAATGTTGTAACTTCACAACCATACTCTTTTACTAAGTGCATAGCCATAGCTCCCCATCCCGAACCAATCTCTAAAACTTTTGAACCTTTTTTAAGATTTAGTTTTTTTGCTAATAGATCGATTTTTCTTTTTTGTGCTTCAAATAAAGGTTCATCATGCTTTTCAAATACAGCTGAAGAATACATCATCGTATCATCTAAGAATAATTCAAAAAAGTCATTTGATAAATCATAATGCTCTTGAATATTTTTTGCTGAACGTGTTTTTGAGTTTTTTCTCATAATATGTTTTAATTTATTAACAACAGGAAATAAATTGTAAAGACTAAACTTTTTTTCATCTTCACTTTTTGTTTGTAAAGCATCTGAGTTTATAATTCCAATTTTAATTAAAGATGTTAAATTATCACACTCAAAATCTTTATCCATATAACTTTCTGCAAATCCTATATCTCCAAAAAGAGTAAGTCTTCTGAATAAATCAGCATTAGTTAAAACCATTTCAGCCTTTGGTTCTTGATTATTCCCATATATTTTTGTTTTTCCATCACAGAACGTTACTTTTAATGTGCCCTTTGTGATTTTTGAGAAATACTTGTCTCCTAGGTTATTCCAAAATGATTTCATTATTAAGCCCTTCTTATTTGATCAATTGCTTCTGGTCCATTCCATTTTAGACCTTTTAATTTAAGTTTTAAACTCTGCCAAACTGTTCTTGTAACTACCCAAAATGTAAGTAATGTATGTCTTAAAAATAATGATAAAATATTTGTTTCATTAAAAACAAGACTTTTTCCTACAAAAGTTGAAGTTAATACCTTTTTTTCATCTTCATAAAGATTTATTCCAATTGAAAAGTTGTTACTTGTATATGTTAAATCAAAAGAATATTCTCCTGTTCTTTTAAAGAATGGTGAAACATACATATCTTTTAAACTCTTACCATTATAGTGTTTATTATCATTTGTTTCAAGTTTCACATTATATATAATTCTTCCACCATTATAATTATGTACTTCAGCTAACATAGTACTAGGCTTATCATTTTCAAAAAGTATTAAGACACTAATAGGATTAAATACATAACCAATAATTGAAGGTAATGTAACAAATCTCATTTTTTCTGTAGCTTTTAGATCACATTCTTTTAGTAAATTTTTTACATTTTCTTTAAAATCTGTGCTTTCTCCAAAATGGTTTTTTGTATTAAAAGAAAAAAGATTAAAACTATTTTGAGAAAAGTACTTATTATCTAATTTTTCGAATTTTGACATGTCAATATCAAGCATAAAAAATTTATATTTAAAATCATGTTTTTTAGGACTATATCTTTTGTGATAGATATTTCCTTCAAAAAACTTATGACTCACAATTCACATCCAAATTCTTTAGCTATTGTATTAGCACTATATAATCCATCTTCATGAAAACCATATCTCCAATAAGCACCTGCAAAATATGTATTGTTTTTACCATTTATTACTGATCTTTTGCTTTGTGCATCAATTGCTTTTGCATCAAATTGAGGATGTTCATAAGATATGTTTTCTATTACTTCTGTTAGTTGTTCTGTTTCGTTTAAAGAAACAAAATATTCTTTTTTAGTTTTTAAGTTTTGTAGTCTATTTATCCAATATGATAAAGTTACATTTTCACTAGATTGATTTGTTTTATAGTTCCATGCTGCATATACTTTTTTATCTTGATATAAAGCTTTTGTATCATTATGTAATACTGCTTTATTTTCTTTGTACTCAAAGCAAGAAAGGATTCTTAGTTCGTCCACACTTGGTTCGTCAATCAAATTAAGAGCATCAGGTGCGTGCATTGCAAATATAACTTTGTCATAGATTGATTGTGAGTTATCAGCATGTACTAAAATTACTTTTTCATCTTCTCTAATTACAGATATTACATCAGAGTTTTTGAATATTTTTCCAGATATCTTTTTTGATATTTTATTTACATAATTTATAGAACCACCACTAACAGTAAGCCATTGATGATGAGTATCAACTCCTAATAATCCATGATTTTTAAAAAAATGTAAGAAAGCTCGTGCAGGGAAGTCACTCATTTTATCACTAGGTGTTGACCAAATTGAAGAACCCATTGGAATAATATATCTTTCTTTAAAATATTTTGAATAATCTTTCAAATATTCACCCAAAGATAAATCCAAATCATTGCTATTGTTTTCTAAATCATAATTTGCTTTTTTGTTGAATTTTAACACATCTAAAATCATTTTGTTATGTGAGTATGAAAAAATATTTTTCTTTTGAAAGTACATACCTTTCAAAGATTCACCATTATAAGCTAAGTTGTTTTTTTGATCCCAAAAAGCAAAGCTCATATCACTGTTTTCTATTTTTACATTAAGTTCTTTGAAAAGTTTTGTAAGTAATGGATAAGTAGGATGATTAAACACCAAAAAACCAGTATCAACACCAAATGTTTTACCATCTTCTTGAACCTGAGAAGTTCTAGCATGTCCGCCTAATCTGTTGTCTTTTTCGTATAAATCTACATCATGTTTTTTACTAAGTAAATAAGCACTGCCAAGTCCGCTTATTCCTGCTCCTAAGACTGCTATTTTTTGTTTTTTTTCTTGATCCATTTGTATTGTCCTTGCAAATCTTGCGGAGTATATATTAAATTTTTTGTGTCCATGAAATTAGATAAAAAAGAAACTAGACTATCTAGTTTCTTTTTTTTCATAAAAGGTTTTCTGTTGATTATCCATAGATTATTCATATTTTTATCAGATACTATGGCACTTGTATAATCTTCATTTAAATATATGACTTTATAATTTTTAGTAAATATCCAGTAATAAGTCATTTCTATTTGTGCCATAGTATTTTGGTTTAAAGATTTTCCTGTTCCATTAAACTCAATTATATCTCCACCAATTACAGTATCATAACATCTGTTTTTGATTTCATAATTTAAATCTTTTGTAAGGACATATTCTACTGTTGCAGCTACACAATCTTTTTCAAAATTGTTGTACGTTCTTGCAATCTCATACCACAAACCACTAAATTTTTCTATTGAAACATAATCAACAGATTTTGGTGATTCTAAATACTTTGTAGGAGTTTGAGAAAAAAGAATAGAAAGAGTAATGATATTTATAAAAAGTATCTTCACCTCAATCTCCTAGTGCTGTTATTTTATGATTATATAAAGAGTTTTTGTAGTAATAATATGTTCGTTTATAAGATTAAATTAACTATGGTTTTATATCCTTGTACTTATTAATAAATATTATAGCAAATATTTTTAAAATAACTGGAAAAATACCATAGAGAAATGTTAAAACAAACAATGATGTATGATTAGGGCTTGTAGCTTCAAAATCAAATATACCAAGTATTAGGAAACTTAAAGCAACTGCAAAAGCTAGTGATAACTTTGTAATCATAGTCCATATTCCAAATAATAAACCAGAAATATTGCTTTCATATTTTTTACTTTTTTGTACTAAGTCACTCTGAATAGCAGTTGGAAGTGCCATATCTGCTCCAAGAGATAATCCAGATATTAAACTTATGATTAAAAAAATATTTAAATCACCCGCTTCTAAAAAAGGTACAAATGAAAATGCTGTGGAAGCTAGTATAATAGAACAAAGCCAAGTATTTTTTTTACCAATTTTTTTTGATATTAAATTCCAAAAAGGAAGAGCAATAATTCCTGCTAAAAAATATAGAATTAAAATCAATCCAGAAGAACTCTTTTCTTGTATAACTAGTTCAATAAATAGTAAAAAAAGTGTTGCTGGTAGTGCATTAGCAAGATTATTAAAAAAATATCCTATTTGTAAATATTTTAAATCACTTATATTTTTATAAATATTTTTAATATTTTGAATAGAATATTTTTCAATTTTTATATTTGTTTTGATTTTGATTTTATTTATAGTGATAAAAAATAAAGGAATAAAAAGAATTAAAAAAGATATATACAATATTTCTAAGGTTTTTTCAAAATCTTCTGAAACTTTATAAATATAAGGAATAAGAAGGGCTATTAAAACTCCAATAATTGTAAATAATTCTCTCGAACTATTCAAAATAGTTTTATCCTCAT